>CAIYHK010000128.1 GCA_903925985.1 uncultured Actinomycetes bacterium | reverse complement strand
TCTTTCATCCGGCGACGCTGTGGACGTAGCAACAAGAAGTACATCGCCACGAAAATGAGCGCGAAGAAAATGATCGACGCGAAACCGCCACCACCACTATCGCTTGTTGTTTCACCGAGTATTACGAGGGTTGACATAGACCCGAAAGCCTAGCCCCAGACCTCGAGCACGGACCTGCGCAAAGTCTCAAATTGCCCTGCAAAAATGGCGGCCCTCATTTGCCCCATCAAATCCAGAGTCCAAGCGATGTTGTGCCAAGTAAGTAGACGCATGGCAGTTGGCTCCCCCACCTGAAATAGGTGCCGCAAGTAGCCAACACTGTGGCGCACACAGACTTGGCATCCACATGTCGGATCAATTGGGTCATCGGAGCGTGCGTACTTGGCATTCTTGACCTGCACTTTGCCTGCTGTTGTGAGAGCCGTCCCATGGCGGCCAAGACGACTCTGCAAAACGCAATCGAATTGGTCAACACCGAGAGCCACTGCTTCAATCAGCGATGCTGGGTCACCAACACCCATCAGGTAGCGAGGCCTATTGACTGGCAACTCTGTGATTGCAGCCCGCAATGCTGGCAGCATCTCGGCGCGTGATTCACCAACGCTTAAGCCTCCGATCCCGTAGCCGTCAAACTCCAAGCTTGCGGTATGGCGAGCACTCTCAGTGCGTAACTCAGGTGAAATCCCACCTTGGACAATTCCAAACAGGCTCTGATCATCACGCGAATGTGATTCGCGTGCACGCTCTGCCCATTCAGCAGTTCTTCGCATCGCAAGGCGCACGGTGGCATCGGGCGACGGCAAAGGTGGGCATACATCCAGCACCATCTGAATGGTGGCTCCAAGTTTTTGCTGCACATCGACGGCAATCTCCGCAGTGAAGCGGTGCATCGAGCCGTCATACGTGGACTTGAACGTAACCCCATCATCGTCCACTTTTGGATCAAGAGAAAACACTTGGAATCCACCAGAATCTGTGAGAGTCAGCCCATTCCACCCAGCAAACTTCGCAAGACCACCAAAGGATGCAATCGTGTCGGCTCCGGGGCGCAGCATCAGGTGATAAGTGTTGCCAAGAACTATTTGAGCACCGAGGGTTTCGTAGTCGGTTGCACTCAAATACTTGATTGCACCGCGAGTTCCAACCGGCATGAAGCATGGAGTTGTGTAATCACCCTGCGCGGTTCTAGCCGTGCCAGCACGAGCGGATCCGTCGGTGGCTTCAGGTGTGAATTCGACTGGAAACATCGCCCATCATTCTGACAAATGGCGGTCAAGAAGCATCGCATCGCCGAATGACAAGAACCGATAGCCACGCTCAAGCGCATCGGAGTAAAGACGTCGCCAACGATCCCCCACAAAGGAATCAATCATCAGCAATAACGACGTGTGGGGCATATGAAAATTGGTGAGCATTAAATCCACAACCTTCCAGTTGTATCCACGATGGATGAAAAGCTCTGTGCGTCCGGTCAATTCACCAGTTGTTGCCACTGATTCAAGTGCCCTTACAGAAGTTGTGCCAATTGCAATGACTCTCTCTGCATCGCGACATCGTTGCATTACGTCGCTTGGTACGTGATACCACTCAGAATGAATCTGGTGGTCAAGCGGGTTTTGTGCTGTTACTGGCTTGAAGGTTCCGAGCCCGACTGCGAGTTCCACTTCACCAATTGCCACACCTTTGGCTTTAATGCGGTCTAGCAGCGAAGTGGTCAGATGCAACCCAGCCGTAGGCGCCGCCGCACTCTTATCACTTGCGGCAAAAACCGTTTGGTAGCGCGAAGGATCCTGCAGAACTTCCCGTATGTACGGCGGTAGTGGCATTGATCCAATTCGATTCATTAACGCCCTCGCCTCACCGTTGACTTTGAAGGTAACCACGAAGGTGTCTGGATCGTCACTACTTCTTCCACCAAAGATCAACGCTGGTTCTCCATCTGCATCAAACAATGGCTCCCCTTCACGTAACTTCCCACCGGGTCGCACCAACGCGGTCCAACTGCGTTCTTCAGGATCAAGAGGCTCAAGCATCAACACCTCGACGGTGCCTCCAGTAGACCGAACCAAAGGAAGACGCGCGGCCATAACGCGGGTGTTGTTCATCACCACAAAATCACCTTCGCGAAGGAAGTCGATCAAGTCGGAGACGTGATGATCCGTGGGCGGAAGTCCACCTTGATCCACTAACAGTCGCGCTGAATCGCGGGGCTCGAGTGGAAACTGTGCAATAGCCGCTTCAGGCAACTCGTAATCAATATCGGAGAGTTCCATTATGCAGATCAGTCAAACAAAGTTGGGCCCGACGCCGGCGGTTTGAGTCCAAGATGTTGCCAAGCAGCTGAGTGTGCGACTCGCCCCCGAGGAGTGCGCGCAAGCATTCCCTTTTGAATCAAAAACGGCTCGTACATTTCTTCAACGGTCTCGGGCTGCTCCCCCACACTGATTGCCAACGTGGTGAGTCCAACTGGGCCACCGGAGAATTGCTCACAGATCGCTTTCAAGATGGCGCGGTCAACTTTGTCCAGACCGAGATCATCCACTCCGAACACTTTCAGCGCCTTTGATGCGGTCTCCCGCGTGATTTTGCCATCGGCTCGAACCTCAGAAAAATCACGAACCCGGCGTAAGAGACGATTAGCAATGCGTGGAGTTCCTCGTGATCGACGTGCGATCTCAAAACCTGCTGCCTCTTCAATCACAATTCCAAAAATAGATGCCGACCGAAGAACAATGGTCTGCAATTCCTGATCGTCGTAATAATCGAGTCTCGCCACCAATCCGAATCGATCACGTAAAGGTCCGGTGATCATTCCCGTACGAGTTGTAGCTCCGATCAACGTGAAATGTGGCAGGGTAAGGCGAATT
>CAIYHK010000127.1 GCA_903925985.1 uncultured Actinomycetes bacterium | reverse complement strand
GGGTATTTGTCGAAATCTGCAGCAACGTTGAACTGAAGTCGATTGACGAATATCGAGACCACCACAGCGTCAGATAACTCTGCTGCACGCTTTATGAGCGCTTCGTGCCCTCGATGAAGCGCACCCATAGTTGGAACGAATCCAAGTGTCTTGCCAGCAGCCTTCTCCCGAGCCGCCCACTCGGACATGGCTGCGGGGCTTTCAAGCAGAATCATTACTTGTAGCTATGTGCCGTATCGGGCCACTCGCCGCTGCGAACCTCGGCCGCATAAGTTTCGATCGCTTCGGTAATCGTGGCATGGAGGTTCGCGTATTTCTTGGCGAATGTGAAGTCGCGCTTGGTAATTCCAAGAAGATCGTGGAGCACTAATACTTGGCCGTCACATTCAAGGCCCGCACCGATACCGATCGTCGGAATCGAAACTTTGCGAGTGATCTCACCTGCAAGATCGCTCGGCACTCCTTCGATTACAAGTGCAAAAGCTCCGGCCTGATCAACAGCATGAGCATCGTCCAGTAGGCGGTCGCGTCCTCCTGGCTCGTACCCTTGGGCGCGTCCTTGAACTTTGTGTCCACCCATTCGGTGGTAACTCTGTGGCGTCAAGCCAATATGGCCCATCACTGGAATGTCCATTCTTGTGATGGCCGCAATTGATTCAGCCACATTCACGCCACCCTCAAGCTTGACAGCACCAGCACCTGCTTTGATCAACGTGGCTGCTGAAGCAATAGCTTGACCAACCCCGACTTGATAGCTGCCAAACGGCATATCGCCCACGATGAGAGCTCGAGGGTTGGCACGAGCCACCAACTTCACGTGGTAGGCCATCTCCTCGAGAGTCACAGGAATTGTGTTGGAGTGACCTTGCACAACCGTTGCCACAGAGTCGCCAACCAAGATGCAGTCAACGCCAGCGTCATCGACCAACGTTGCAAAAGTCGCGTCATAAGCGGTAACCATGACAATGCGATGCCCTTCGCTCTTCATGCGAGCGAAGTCAGGAACCGTCACGGACTTCTTGGCGCTAGTCATAGCGGAAAACGCTAGTCCCAGAGGGCTAGAAGCTCCGAGTCGTGATCAACGAGGGTCTTTGGATCGGCACACACCTCAGCAATTGCCCTGTCTTTCATTGTGAAGGGGCTCCAAGGTGCTTGTCCCGATGCGAATTCAAGGACTTTGCGTGAGAACCAAGTTGCGATTGATCCTGCTTGCGGTATCTCGCCGAGGAAGAACGAGATTCCCGGCTTGTCAAGATTGTCAAACACGAACGGGATGTCCATTGCATGGCATGAACCAAGAATCCCATCGAATGACACCGTAGATGTAGTGAACCAATACACATAGGTTTCGGCACCGTGTTCTGCTCGACGGCGTGCTAGGTCGCGTGCAGGAACTCGAAATGTTCCGTCTGTTTCAACAGCAGACAAGATCCAGGAAGGATCTGCTGTTGGGTTGGCCTCGCAGTACTGCTGGAAGACGGATTCTGCCTTCTCGCCGAATCGTGCGCGCATGCGCTTAACCACATCGCTTGAATCCAGGTTCTGTAATGCGGGATCAAATGCGGTGAAGAGTCGGTTCTCATCTTTTGTTGTTCCAATCACAAGAGGAAGTGCGCATCGCGCAGCGGCTTCGGTGATGTCAGCAGATAGATGAGTTCCGCCATGGGTGGGACTGAAGGAGTTAAATCCGCGATCACGGGCTTCAACCACGACAGTCTGCGCCGCTAAAAGTTCCTCAACTGAGCACGTGACGGGATCGCTGATCCCATTGGCGCGTAGGGCGGTTCTAAATTCATCCTCGCGCAATCGGGCAGTTTCTTGGTCTCGGTATTGCCCAATACTTGGGCTAAGAGCTACAACGCGGGAGGCAATCTGCTCGATGCCGGGAGATGCCATCAATGCGATGACACTGCTACCGCCAGCGCTTTCACCAAAGATCGTTACGTTTTCTGGGTCGCCTCCAAAATTCGAGATGTTGTTGTTGACCCAACGGAGGGCATTCAATTGATCGCCTAAACCCCAGTTGTTGTTTCCAAGAAAACCGAAAGCTCCAAGTCGGTAATTAATGGTCACGACTACGTAACCGTGTCTTGCAAGATTTGTCCCGTCATACCAGGGAGTTGCACCGTTCCCGTTCAAATAGGCCCCACCGTGAATCCACACCAGAACCGGAACTGGGCGACCAACAGATTCGGGAGCAAAGACATTCAGGAATAAACAATCTTCCGACATTGGCAATGGCGGCGTGCCCAGCATCTTCTCAACCGTGCCCGGAGTCTGAGGCGCGGTGGGGAGGTCGGCTATATCGCCATTGAATTGTTCGATCGTTTCGAGTAGTGCCGAGTCTTGGAATCGTTCGGCTCGCGCGTATCTGATGCCGTAAATCGAACGAACGCCGTTTTTGACTTTGGTGTTTAGTGACAGTTCCACACTGGCAGGGTAGCGTGACCGAAGTGCATAGGTTGATCCATTGGGTATGGGCGCGGATCCAATTACACTGCGCTATCGGAGCGACCACCCACAGGGGTAAGAAGTTCGGCCGATTCGGGGACCGAAGCATCATTTGTTTCCCGCCCAACACGATTTACAACGAGCACTACATCCACATAGGTAACGACACCATGATTGGGCCCGGCGTATCGCTTAGTGCAGGCATGTTGCCGGGCCAGCAATGCATTACCGATCCTGTTGTGAGTATTGGCGATCGTTGTCTGATTGGGCGGGGGAGCGGGATCGTGGGTCATCTTCGAATTGTGATTGGTAACGATGTGTGGACTGGGCATCACATTTACATCACTGACCAAAACCATGGTTACGAAGATGTCACCACCACGATCTCGAGTCAGATACAACCCGAGAGGGAAGTCGTGATCGGTGATGGAGCGTGGATCGGCCATGGCTCTGTGGTGCTTCCGGGCGCACGTATCGGCAAGCACTGTGTGATTGGGGCCAACTCAGTGGTGACTGGAGAGATACCTGATTTCAGTGTTGCTGTTGGTAATCCGGCTCGAGTGATTAAGCAATACGTGAATGGTGAATGGAAGCGCGTTTAACCAGCTACATCCGTTGGCGGCGCACACGAAGCCATATTGTTCTCGTTCGCAAAGGTCAACAGTCGTTCGCTAATGGGGACGCCCTCAATAGCGGTTTCAGAAAACGTCACATTGTTGCCAGCACGCAGTTCAACGATGTATTCGCGTCGATCTTCTAAATAGGTCATGTATTCAGCAAGCCAGAGTCTCACCACGTTGCGACCGTTCTCGTCAGAGGGCGTACGCAGACCTAGATCTTGGACCATCACGTCGAGGCCATCCGTGGCTTGTTCCACTAATCCTGCTCGCTTTGTGAGCTCTTCTGGCGTGCCTTCAATTCGCGAGAAATCGGCGAGTTTAAATCGCTCTTGTTCGGCCTTCGCTGGATTCTGGATTGCCCTTGGAGTTGGAGTTATTGGCGGAATCGGCCAATTGGTCTTGTTCTACCGTCCCAAGAAGTCCTGAGCGATCATGAACAAAGAGTCGGTACGCCGACTGCGCCCTGGCCGGATT
>CAIYHK010000126.1 GCA_903925985.1 uncultured Actinomycetes bacterium | reverse complement strand
GCGCTATGGAGTCGATGCCGCGGTTCTGTATAGCGACATCGTTGTTCCAGCACACGCAGTTGGATTTGGAATTGATGTTGCCCCAGGAACTGGCCCAGTTGCGTCAGCGCCACTGCGTAGCGCAACCGATTTGTCACGACTACGCCAACTTGATGCCAGTGACGTGGATTACGTGGCAGAGACTGTGCGCATCTTGTGCCGTGAGCTCTCGGTGCCACTACTTGCATTTGCTGGTGCACCTTTCACGGTCGCGAGCTACCTGATTGAAGGCCGCCCGAGTAAGACCTATGAGCACACCAAAGCATTGATGCACACTGATTCGAAACTCTGGCATTCAGTGATGGAACGATTGACACAACAATCGGTGACGTTCATTCGCACCCAGCTTGATGCGGGTGCGGCGGCGTTTCAGTTGTTCGATTCCTGGGCAGGCGCGCTTGGGGAACGCGAATATCGCGAGTTCGTTCAACCACACACAACTTCAGTTTTTTCGCAGTTGAAGTCCTCACACCCTGATGTGCCCGGTATTCATTTCGGCATTGGTTGCGATCACTTGCTTGAGGCAATGAATGGGGTGGGCAACGCGGTTATTGGACTCGATTGGCGCACACCGATATTCAAGGCACGTGAACGCCTTGGAGCAGACACGGTGGTGCAGGGCAACCTTGATCCAGCCCTCGTACTCGCGGGAGAACACTGTGCTCTTGCTGGGGCGCGTCGAGTGCTTGAAGACAATCAAGGTCATCCTGGTCACATCTTCAACCTCGGTCACGGTGTGCAACCCAATTCGGATCCGGGTGTTCTAAAAGCAGTTGTTGATTTTGTTCATGAGACCACAAGGAGTGCATCGTGAAAACTCCAATAGGTGTCGTCCTCATGGCTTACGGCACACCGCGCAGCAAAGACGAAATACTTCCGTATTACACCGACATCCGCCGCGGTCGCCCGCCGACTGAAGAACAACTTGGAGATCTCATACGTCGCTACGAAGCGATTGGTGGCTTATCTCCACTAGCCAAGATCACCGATGCCCAGCGCGATTCGCTGCAAGCCGCATTAGATGCAATTAATCCCGGTGCTTTCACTGTGCGCCTCGGCCTCAAGCACGCAGCACCCATGATTGAAGACGCGACACAGCAGTTGATAGATGAAGGTGTTGAGTCCATCGTGGGTTTGGTTTTGGCTCCGCACTACTCCTCTTATTCAATCGGCCAATATTTGGGTCGCGTAAAGGCGATCGCTGAGCCCGCAGGGGTCAAGGTCAGTGGTGTTGATACTTGGGCTACCGAGCCAGCGTTTGTTGAATTCTTGACCACTGATCTGCGTAGCAAACTTAAGAACGCAAACGGGAAAACGAAGGTGTTTTTCACGGCCCATTCTTTGCCACAGCGAATCATTGATGGTGGTGATCCATACGTGAGCGAGTTGCGTTCTACTGCTGAAGTGATTGCCAGCAATCTTGGGCTTAATGAAGGTGCCGATTGGGATATTGCCTGGCAGTCAGCCGGCCGCACACCAGAGCCGTGGCTTGGACCCGACATCTTGCAAGTGATCGATGACGTGGCCGCACAAGGCGCCTATCAATCGGTCATCGTCAGCGCATGTGGTTTCGTGGCTGACCATCTCGAGGTTCTTTATGACCTCGATATTGAGGCTTTGAACCATGCATCATCTAAGGGGCTCGGCTTTTCACGCACGGCATGCGTGAATACCGATCCCAATGTGATGAACGCACTTGCCGCACGGGTCACACAACTCGCAGGAATCTGAAATGTCACGTCGTGTCGTGATCATTGGTGCAGGCATCACTGGCTTGACCGCTGCTTACGCAATCAAGACTCAACGGCCAGAGTTTGAGGTGACTGTTCTAGAGGCATCACCACGCGTTGGGGGCAACATCCACTCTTCACCTTTTGCTGGGTTGCCAGCAGTGGACGAAGGACCCGACGCATTTTTGGTGCGCATCCCATACGCACTTCAACTCGTTAGAGAACTGGGATTTACTGAAAGTGATTTGACCGCTCCTGCTACGGGCTCGGCATATGTCTGGCACAAAAAACTGCACTCAATTCCCAGTGGGCTAATGCTTGGCGTCCCTGGCGAAATAATGCCAATAGCCAAATCCGGATTGATCTCCCCATTGGGGAAGATTCGTGCGGGACTCGAACCATTCCTGCCCAAGACTGATGCTGGTGACTCGATCGGAAAGCTCATTCGTCGTCGGTTTGGAAACGATGTGCACAACTACCTTGTTGACCCACTGATTGGCAGCATCTACGCATCCGACACGGACAACATCAGCATTGATTCCGTCCCACAGTTGGCAGCATTAGCAAACGGCAACAGAAGTCTCTTACTTGCCGTACGTAAACAGAAGAAAGCTGCTGCAGCGACAACAGCAGGAGCAATATTCGCTGCGCCACGCCAAGGTATCGGTGCTGTGATTGATGCTCTTTGGGCTCGTAACTCTGAACTCGGAGTAAAGACGCTCACAAACACCGCCGTGAAGATGATTGAGCCCGGCTATCAAGTGCACTGCCCTGGGCACACATATGAGGCTGATTCGATAATCGTGGCGAGTCCGGCTGCGGTTTCGGCTCCAATGTTGGCAGCGGTAGCACCACGTGTATCAGTGAGTCTTGGTGATTGGGATCACATAGGAGTAACCATTGCAACACTTCGTGTACCTGGCTCAGAGTTCCCACGTGATCTCACTGGAAGCGGTTACCTAGTTCCCAAGCGTGATCAGCACAAGGTGACTGCCGTTTCATTTGCTTCGAACAAGTGGGCTCACTGGCAGCCAGATGACGGGTCGAAAATTCTGCGAGTTTCGCTTGGCCAAGACGGGAACCCAGCAGACGGACTCGATGATGATCAAGTGTTGAGTGCCGTGCTTGCAGATTTGCAGCGACACCTTGGCGTTAGTTTCTCACCGATTGAATCGCGCATCTCACGATGGAACAATGCGTTTCCACAGTACCGACCAGGGCATTTTGCGCGGGTTGAAAAAATCGAGCATGAACTCGAAAGTGTCGCCCCAGGCGTGTTCATAGCTGGTGCTTCACATCGTGGAATCGGCATCCCAGCTTGTGTCCAACAAGCACGTGCCGTTGCTGACAAGGTTGTTGCATTCAGCGGCCGATGAAATCCCGATACGAAAGACTGCGCCGGACACTGTCGGCTTTGGGAGCTGGCGTTCTCACTGCCCTATCACTCCCGCCCTGGGGTTGGTGGCCACTTCTTTTTGTAGGTGTTGCATGGTTTCTCCTATTAGTGAATGAACCAACGCCAACACGGCGCTCCCACGTACAAGTCGCAGCGATCTGGTGTGCCGCATGGCTTGCACCTGCGACTTGGTGGATGAAATCACTAAGCATTCCGGGATACATCGCAGCAGTTGTGGCCTTTGCTGGATTTCATGCAGTTGCCGAATACATCTCGCAGCTGGTGGTCGTGCATGCAGATCGTGATACAACCCGCCATCGGCTCACGGTACAAGTTGTGGCGCACACGCTTGCCGAAGCACTTCGATTTTCATTTCCATTCGGCGGTGTACCCCTTGCTTCTTTTGGGATCGCTCTGGCTGCCAGCCCATTTGGATTACTCGCCCGCTTTGGCGGGGTTCTCTTACTCACTCTGTTTGGCTTTGCAACAGCCGCTCTGCTGACCCGTTTGTACACCCACCCCCAATTCTCTGGCGCGGTTGCGCTTGTGGGTGTTGT
Organism: uncultured Actinomycetes bacterium; assembly: GCA_903925985.1. GTDB lineage: Bacteria > Actinomycetota > Acidimicrobiia > Acidimicrobiales > Ilumatobacteraceae > CAIYHK01. Next base: position 10,153 of record CAIYHK010000126.1, on the reverse strand, counting down.
CTTGGTTGCAGGCGTTGTCCCAAGATTCAGCGATTTCTCACACCGTGTTGGCACGGTGCGAATCGCAATTGTTCAAGGTGGTGGCGAACAAGGAACAAGAGCCATCAATTCCGATCCAAATGAAGTACTGCAACGACACATTGAAGCCACACGAAAAATCAGCAACACCGACCAAGTTGATTTTGTGTTGTGGCCAGAGAACGTAGTTGATGTGGATCTAGAAACATTTGCCACAAGCAATGCGCGTGAGTTAATCGCTGCAGAAGCAGCGCGATTGAATGTGCCATTTTTGATTGGGATCACAGAAGACGCCGAGCCTGGTCGATTCCTCAATGCACAGGTTGTGCTGCAACCCGATGGCACGGTTACTGATCGATACGACAAAGTGCGTCGTGTTCCCTTCGGTGAGTACATGCCGATGCGTGGACTACTTGATGCACTTGGTGCTCCAGTTGATCTAGTACCGAATGATGCAGTGGCTGGAACTACGCCTGCAAAGTTGTCGATAAATGGGACAACACTTGCAGTTGCAATTTCGTGGGAGATCTTCTTTGGTGGTCGAGTTAACGAAGGCATTGAACGTGGAGCAGAACTGGTCATCAATCCAACCAATGGTTCGAGCTACACCGGCACCATCCTTCAAACCCAACAGGTTGCATCATCAAGGCTCCGCGCCATCGAGTCGAGTCGATGGGTGGCACAAGCAGCACCAACTGGTTTTTCAGCGTTTGTTGATCACAATGGCAGAGTCATCCAGCGCAGTGCTGTGAGTGAAGAACGCGTGTTGATTGAGACCGTGCACCTGCGTTCGGGTCGAACTCCCTACTCACAACTTGGTGATGCGCCATACATTGCGGCATTGTTCATTCTTCTTGCAGGGGCGATGATTAAAGGGCGCGCCCGCGCCAAAGCGTTAGCCCAGTAGGTCAAACATGGCCGACAGGTAGGCTTGAAAGCCATGCCCCCGATGCCTGATCCCAATGGCCCGTTGCGCCTCGCATACCTCACCTACCGCGGTAAACCACATGTTGGTGGTCAAGGTGTGTACACGCGCCATCTGACCAAAGCGCTGGCGGACCTCGGGCACCATGTCGAAGTTTTCAGTGGTCAGCCTTACCCGATCCTTGATGAACGCGTTGAGTTGCACAAACTCCGCAGCCTTGACATTTTCAACGATCAATATCCAGGTCGCTTCCCGGCTATCTGGGAGTACAAATCGTGGGCCGATGTACTCGAGGTAGCTCAATTCTCAACTGGAACATTTAGCGAACCCTTGGCCTTTAGTGCCCGTGCTCGCAAAGAGCTTCGTAAGCGCCGACATGAGTTTGATTTGGTACACGACAATCAGTGCCTCGGCTATGGAATTCTGGAGATCAACAAGTTCATCCCCACCATCGTCACATTGCACCACCCCATAACCAAGGATCGTGAACTCGAAATGAGTCATGCACCAAATTGGTTTAAGCGCTGGTCCATCGGTCGTTGGTATTCATTCGTAAAGATGCAGGGTCGAGTAGCGAGCCGCATGCCACGAATTGTGGTGGTGAGTGAAAACTCGATCAAAGACATTCATGAAGATATGAAAGTTGATCTTGATCGCATGCGTCTTGTGCCAGTTGGGGTTGATCCCGACTTGTTCAAACCACAACCCCATATTGCGCGTCAACCTGGGCGATTGATCACCACTGCATCAGCTGACGTTGCACTAAAGGGTCTTTCGTATCTACTTGAAGCGATGGCCAAGCTTCGAACTGAGCGCGATGTGCATCTCACGATTATCGGCAAACCAAAGACGGGCAAGAGCCTTGACCTGATTGACTCTCTCGGACTCACAAACAATGTGAGTTTTGTGAGCGGAGTTACCGACGAGCGCATTGTTGAGTTGTATGCGGAGTCAGAACTCGCGGTGGTGCCCAGCCTCTATGAGGGTTTCAGCCTTCCTGCGATCGAAGCCATGTGCACAGGCACTTGTCTCGTCGCCACCGACGGCGGCGCATTACCCGAGGTCACTGGAACTGACGGCGATACGGTGCTCTCGTGTCCAGCTGGTGACGCTGAAGCTCTCGCAGCCACCATCCGGCGCGGACTCGACAACGCCGAACTTCGGAGTCGGGTTGGAGCTGCGGGTCGTCAACGCGTAATTGAACGCTGGAGTTGGCGCCACTGCGCTGAACTCACAGTCGAACAGTACCGAGAGGTTCTTGCGATGCCCGAGAACATCCGTAAAACGGAGCGGCTGAAATCCGGACGCTAATTCCATGTTGACAGTGAGATTTGATCGACTCGGCATCAAGCCAGATGACTTATTGCTTGACGCTGGCGTGGGCTTTGGTCGTCACGCGTTTGAAGCGGCGCGTCGTGGAGCTCGAGTTGTTGCGCTTGACTATGCGGAAGATGAAGTCCGCGTCACCCGCAACACTTTTGGCGCGATGCTTGAAGCTGGTGAAATCACTCGTGACAAATTTGTGGCCAGCCTTCAAGGAGATGCCACAAAGCTTCCATTTGATGATGGATCGTTTGATCACATCGTCACCTCTGAAGTTCTTGAACACATCCAAGACGATGTTTCGGCCATTGCCGAGTTCACGCGGCTCCTGAAGCCCGGTGGTTCACTGACCGTTACCGTGCCCACTTGGTGGCCCGAAAAAATTAACTGGATGCTCTCTGACGAATACCACGCACCAAAAAGTGTTGGTGGACATGTGCGCATCTATTCCGCTACCGAACTCAAGGCGAAACTTTCTGCCGCGGGCCTCGATGTAAATGGCAGTCATCATGCCCATGCACTGCACTCCCCTTATTGGTGGTTGAAATGTGCAGTTGGCCCCACCAACAATGACCATCCGTTAGTTGCTCGCTATCGCAAGTTCCTCGAGTGGGACATCGTGAAACAACCAAAGTCGATGAAAGTTGCCGAGCGAATGCTTAGCCCGATGCTGGGCAAAAGCCTCATTGTGTATTCAAGAAAGCCTCGTGCATGAGCACCATTCCTCATCTTCCCGGCATCATGAGCGCTGATGAACTATGTGAGACCGTTTCCACGATTGTTGGACTCCAGCAACCATCAGGAATGATTCCTTGGTTCGTTGGTGGGCACTGCGATCCCTGGAATCACATTGAGACCGCGATGGCCCTCGATGTTGCTGGTTTCAACTCGCAGGCAGAGCACGCATACCAATGGCTAGTTGCCACACAGTCGGAACAGGGCTGGTGGCACAACTACTACATGCCAAGTGGTGCAGTGAGCGACCACAAGATTGACTCCAATGTTTGCGCCTACATCGCCGCTGGTGTTTGGCACCATTGGCTCTACACGAGTGACCGAGCTTTCGTCGAATACATGTGGCAGCCGGTGCGTAAAGCAATCGACTTTGTGCTTTCAATGGCCCGACCCGACGGAACAATTCTTTGGGCACAACACCCAGGTGAACGCCCGTGGGATTTTGCGCTCCTCACAGGCAGTTCTTCGATCGCTCATTCGTTGCGTTGTGCGATTCACATTGCGGACTTGCTTGAAGAAGACCATGAATCTTGGTCTCGGGCGCACCGACTTCTTGAAGACGCAATCCGTGACCGTCCACAAGTATTCGAACCCAAGGTCCGCTGGGCAATGGACTGGTACTACCCCGTTCTCTGTGGAGTTGTAACCGGCTTCGAAGCCGAACGGATGCTCGCCTCTAGGTGGGATGAGTTTGTGATGCCTGGTAAAGGTATTCGCTGCGTGCACGATGAACCCTGGGTCACGGCCGCAGAAACCGCTGAGTGCGCCCTGTCCTATGCCGCGATCGGCGACATGGAGCGCGCACGCGAACTCCTTGAATGCACGCGACCCCATCGCGACGTCGATGGGGCGTACTGGACCGGAATCGTCTACCCGCAGATGATTAGGTTTCCAGTCGGTGAACGCAGTGCGTACACATCAGCAGCAGTGATACTTGCCGCTGATTCAATTGCCGGCAACACGGTGGCGAGTCGTTTGTTCTGGGCTGATGATCACCCGCTACAGACTGAATCAGCCTTTGCGCTGAAGAAGTCGTAGCGAGCCTTCCACGCCAACTTCTGTAAACAGACCTGACTGGATGGCTGGAAGGTAGATCTCCTCATACGGTGGGTGCCCACCATCTTTTGGATCAGGGAACACGTCATGGATCGCCAGAATTCCGTTAGCGGCAACATGCGGAGTCCACAATCGGTAGTCGTCACGTGCTGGTTCAACGCCATGCCCACCATCAATAAATAAGAAACTCAAAGGAGTGGTCCACGCACGAGCCACATTCGGGGATTTTCCAACTACTGCGATGACATGGTCTTCGAGACCAGCATCGTAAATTGCTCGACGAAAAAATGGGAGTGTGTCCATCTTCCCAGTCGCTGCATCGACAACTTCTGAGTCGTGCCATTCCCATCCAGCTTGATTCTCTTCCGAGCCACGATGGTGATCGACAGCAAACAGCACACGATTAACGCTGCGAGCAGCATCGCCGAGCCAAACAGTCGAGCGGCCACAGTACGAACCAACCTCAAGCATTGGTGCATCTGCCACTAGGTGAGCCGCGCGTATCGCCCAATCTGCCAGAGCGTCACCCTCGTTCTCTGGCATAAAACCCTTGGTCGCCAACGCAATGGCACGAGTACGAGCATCCACGTTTGCACCCTATACGGACACATGCCCGTACTGACGAGTCCCTCGCGTGACAACATAGAAGCCATGTCTGCCTACGCAAATCAAGCTGCTCTCGACGATCTGGTGGGCTTGCTTGATCTTGAAGCGATTGAAGTGAATATGTTTCGTGGTCGTTCGCCCGACGAGAACCGACAGCGCGTATTTGGTGGGCAGGTGGCTGGCCAAGCGGTGGTTGCCGCCTCACGCACACTTGATGGCGCTCCGCGTCAAGTCCACTCACTGCATGCGTACTTCCTGCGGCCGGGTGATCCAACAGTTCCAATTCTCTACGACGTAGACCGCATTCGTGATGGCCGATCATTCACAACTCGGCGCGTGGTTGCAATCCAACACGGTCAAGCAATTTTCAACCTTCAGGCTTCATTCCAAGAGATTGAAACTGGACCAGAAACTCAGCCACCAATGCCCGACGACCTGCCGGATCCCGACACCCTGCCTGATTTCAAGTCACGGATGGAGCCGTACAAGAAGTTGATTGGTGAGATCTACAACCGTCCGCGGCCAATTGACCTGCGATACATAACAGGTGACCCCATCACTCGTAGCGGTCAACCCGGATACCGGCAACAAGTGTGGTTTCGTGCCGATGGACTACTTCCTTTTGATCCGGTGATGCACGCCTGCATTGTCACCTACGCAAGTGACATGACACTGCTCGATACTGCAGTTCTTCCACTCGGCTTTGGCTGGAATGACCAGTCTGTGCAACTCGCAAGCCTTGACCACGCAATGTGGTTCCATCAGCCGTTCAGGGCCGATGAGTGGCTGCTCTATGACCAGGTCAGCATCTCCACTTCCAACTCACGGGCATTGGCACGCGGATCGATCTACAACCGCGAGGGAAAACTCGTGGTCACGGTTGTGCAAGAAGGGCTTGCACGCGTTACACGCTGACTGCAAATACGTTGCGCAGTTACCTGCGCTGCACTGCAAATACGTTGCGCAGTTACCTGCGCTGCCCCATGAACATTCCTTTGAGGTCGGAGTAGTTCTCAATGCAGTACCCCGCACCATAAACAACCGCCTCGAGTGGCGCCTCCGACATTCGCACCGGCACCAGAGTTTCTTCAGAAATTCGGTCAGCAAGACCGTTCAACAATGCTCCGCCACCAACCATGTACATGCCGCGGGTCAGGAAGTCCTGGGCCAATTGGGGTGGCGACTTTGCCAAGCAGCGCTTGACTGATTGCACGATTTCTGAGACCACCGGCTCAACTGCTTCACGAATCTCCGCAGGAGTAATCACAATCTCCTTCGGCAAGCCGTCCATGATTCCAAGGCCCTTAACGATCGCGTCTCGTTCACCTGGGATAGGGCGCGCACTTCCGATATGAATTTTGATCTCTTCAGCCGTGCGCTCTCCTACTGCAACATTGTGTTCGCGTCGCACATAAGACTGAATTGCGGAGTCAACGTCAAACGAACCAATGCGCACTGCTTCCAGTGTCACCACACCACCGAGACTGATGACTGCAGTTTCGGTTGTGCCACCACCAATGTCGATAACCATGTTGCCGATTGGTTCCTCAATTGGGAGGTCCGCTCCGATTGCTGCAGCCATTGGTTGCTCAATCAGCTGCGCATCAGATGCCCCGGCTCGGCGCGCGGCGTCAGTAACAGCGCGGCGCTCAACCTCGGTGATCGCCGACGGCACACAGATAATTACCTTCGGGCGCGAAAACCTAGAGACCCCAACCCGCTGCAGCAGGAGCCGAATCATCTTCTCGGTGATCTCAAAGTCCGTAATGGCACCACCACGTAAAGGCCTTACAGCAACGATGTTTGCCGGGGTTCGGCCGATCATTTCGCGAGCCTCGTTGCCCGTAGCAAGCACTTCTCCGGTGCGCTTGTTCACCGCAATCACAGTGGGTTCGTTAAGGACAATCCCGCGACCCTTCATATAAACCAAGGTGTTCGCGGTGCCGAGGTCAATTGCAAGGTCACGGGCCATAACGGCGCTCCCCATGCGGCTTGGTCTCATCACGCATCCGGCTTATTGATTCGCGTCGATGCTCAGTGTTGAGTGCATTGATATGGCGGTGAAACCGTTGCATCCCCACATCCCCGCGACGGGACTTGTGTTGGTCAGCATAGAAAGTTGCAACAAGTGCTGCGAATGACAACAACGCAAGAACGGCGAATGCAAAAGTCGCACCGAGTGCAATCACTTCACACCCCCTACTGACTTGAACTCTTCAATGTTCACTAACTCGTGTGCGTTAGTGCCCCAGTCATTGCCGTCCGCCCAGTGTTCCTTTTTCCAGATCGGAATCGATGCCTTGAGTATGTCAATCAAAAATCTGGCAGCTTCAAATGCTTCGGGGCGATGCGGCGATGAAACAACAACTAGAACAGAAGACTCACCAAGATTGAGGTTGCCGATTCTGTGGTGGACAGCAACTTTCACAATGTCGGGCCACTGAGCTCGCGCTTCGGTAACAACTGTCTCAAAACGTGGCACGACCTGCGACTCGTAGGCCTCATAGGTGAGTGATTGAACATCACTTCGTCCCTCAGCGTGGTCACGCACAGTGCCAGAGAACAACACGATGGCGCCACATGATGGGTGAACTGCCCACTCATAGAGCACTCCAGGCTCAAGTTTTTCTGCCGTGAGCATGACCCAGGTATCGCCTTTGGCACCGGTGTTGTTGTCGGCAGACGAGATGGGCACGCTCCGAGCGTACTCCGCAGGTCTGAACCCGCGCCTTATGTCGGGGTGACGGTTCTTTTGGGGTGACTCGAAAGTAGTGTTCGTGATTCGTGAGCGGAGAAAACGACAACCGAGTTGGGGGCGACGACGATTCGTTCTATCCCCCTGCGCCTCTGCCCCCTCACGAGCGCCACTGGCGCCACCCCGCAGAGCTTGGGGCGGCCCAAACGGCAAGCATCCCGTTGGCTGGAAGTCGGTCCAAGTCAATTGCATTCGTGGTTGCTCTTGCGAGCATGGTGACCACAGTGGTCTTTGCTCAGATTCTGCGCCCCGTAGAGCGGGGCCTTGACAACACGACACCTACGGCGAGTTCAGAATCCACACTTCCTCTCGGGCCGCCACCTACCAAAGGTGTTTTTGTTGTGAATGGCACTCCGTATGCCGCGGTCGCAGTGGCAGCAGGAAACGGTCGTCGGATTCTGATCACATCAAGTGACGCCGCCACGAACACGCTTGTCAAACTTGCTGATTCAAAGGCACGCATGATGCTCGCTGCCGTTGATGAAGAGTATGGGCTCGCAATCTGGAGCTCACCGACAAAGGTTGAGACCGTTGCTTCTGATCAACAATTTGAGGTGGTCGCCAATGATCGAGTGATCGTTTGGGATGGCGTGACATATCGCGGCTCAGTGGGTCTCGCTTCACGCGTCACAAAAACATCATCACAGCCACTTGTCCCGTTGAATATCTCTGACAAAGTGCATGCGGGCTCGCCGGTGTACGACACTGAAGGTCATCTGATTGGAATTGTCACGGTTCGCTCGCACTCACATTGGATGATTCCAATTACCCAACTCGGCGTGAGTGTGGAAACTGTGGCGCGCATTCTTGACATTCTGGACACACTTGGATTCGCACCCGTAAGCCATGCAGACGGAGTGAAGGTTGGCTACGCGCCGAACACCACCTTGTTTAAACGCGGTGACTTAATTACGCATGTCGGCGATAAGCAAATCACTTCAGTCCAAACACTCACCACAGCAGCTGCAACCATCGCTGGTGGCAAGGCCGTGTTTGCGGTAATCCGTGACGGCAAGCCGATCCAGGTCAACGTCGCGCTGCCCGCAAAGTAGCCTCAAAGCGGGGGTAAAACATGGGAAATACGGTGAAACTGGAGCGCATTGGCAATGTGGCGCTAGTAACCCTGTGTCGCCCAGATGCCCGCAATGCGGTCAACTACGAACTCGCCACCGATCTGCTGGCCACGATGAATGAGGCCCAAAGCTCCCGCGTGATTGTGCTGACAGGAATGGATCCAGCTTTCTGTGCCGGACTCGACCTAAAAAACCTTGGCATTGACAATCTCGCCGACATTCCCCACTTTGTCGACTCTGCTGGCAACTCCAAAATTCCAGTCATTGCCGCGGTCAACGGGGCCGCGGTTACTGGTGGTCTTGAGTTAGCACTCGCATGTGACTTCATCGTTGCTTCCGAGAACGCGAAATTCGCTGATACCCATCTTCGTGTTGGCGTGTATCCAGGACCAGTTGTGGTTGATCTTCCACGCAAGGTTGGAGCTGCCAAAGCCGCTGAAATGTCATTAACAGGCGACTTTGTCGATGCACCGACCGCACTACGAATCGGACTAGCAAATCATGTGGTCCCGCACTCAGAGCTCATGCCAACCGCGATGCGAATTGCAGAATCAATTGCTGAACAAGACCCGGTGATGGTTGCCGCGATTCGTGAAGAATGGAAATACCTCAACACACTTCCATTACACGAAGCTCGTGAAGAGCACCTCCGCAACGCCGCGAAGATTGGTGGCAGCAGTCGCACTAGTGAAGATCTTGCCGCACGTCGCGAAGCCGTGATTGACCGCGCGCACAAACAGCAGTAGTCAACGCGAATTCAAAGCGCGGCGAATCATTGACCCGATTACTGCCACGATTGCCACCGCACCGACAATCATCAACCCAAGCGAAATCTCTTGCTTGCGTTTTGGTGTCAGCATGGTCCACCACTTGGACTCAGTGCCCTCAACAAAAGCTTGTTCGTTGGTGGTTCGAGGCTCCCAACCAAGAGCCCGTAGCCTGCCGTTAGATACAGTCCACGGCGACTGCACATAGGCCCGCAACCCAGGTGGGATGGGGCCGCGTTGGAACTTCCAGCGCAAGTCCGCTAGCCAAGATGCAAAGGGTTCCGGCAACTTGATCTTCGGTGCCGCCCCCGAAAGAGCGCGCAGGGAATCCCCAGGGATGACACCATCTGGTGCCACGTTGAAGACACCGGCTGCGTTGCACTCAAGAACAACACGGACCGCTGCTGCAAGATCGTCTTCATGCACAAACTGAGCAGGCGCATCGTCCTCGGCCGTCCGTGTTCCGAGCCCAGCTGCAAGAGCGCGCACAAGCGCACCGGTGCGATTTGCAGACATCACCGGAGCCGATCGCAAAATCACACATCGACGGTCACCATTGCCATCTGCCCACTCATTGACGAGTTGCTCGGCCACGGTCAACTGATCGGTGTATGCAAGGCCCGGTGCCGGACGCAAAGTGGAATCTTCAGTGAGAGGAATCGGATTGTTGGTCCAGGCTCCGTAGACCATTGCTGATGACAGCAGGACAACTGTGCCGATTCCCTGCTCGGCTGCGGTATTCAGGCAATGCTGCACATCTTCAATCACTGATACTTGTCGCCGCATCGCAGCGTCATAATCGGCCACGTTCAGGATCACAAGCGCAGTTACACCGTGTGCAGAGTCACCATCGGTGCCAAGTCGTGGGAACCTACGTACTTCCCAGATTCCACTG
>CAIYHK010000125.1 GCA_903925985.1 uncultured Actinomycetes bacterium | reverse complement strand
GTTCGGTACTGCCACGGGTCCTGCAACCTTCAATGTGACCAGCCCCGCCAAGTACATATTGGTCATGTTCCGCGAAGGCGGGCGAAGTGGCAATTGCAGCAACAAGAACCCGTACCAAGCTTCGCTTGCTTCACTGAAGTTCGCGCCCGGCACATAGTCCCGCCACGGCTGGCGAATGGAGCCAACAGTTAGTCTTGTGGCATGGTCAGCAACCCGTTCACCGATCCCGATTGGGCTGAACGCGTAACACAGTTCATTGCGGACTGGACTGAAAAGATCCGTGCTCGAACCACGCAGCCGCTCATCTATCTGGCGCGCGCAATTGTGTTTGGGCTTATTGCAACTATTGGTGTGATTGCCAGCGTCACGCTGCTTTTGATTGGCATCATGCGTCTCGTGATCAACGTGCTCGACAACTGGTTTGCCCATTCCACGGCTGTTTGGTCCGCATATTTCATTGTCGGTGGGTTATTCCTTCTAGTGGGAATGTTCCTAATGACGAAGCGTTACACAAAGAACACCGACGCCTGAGCGCCGGAGAAGTGGTGAGAGAGGAAACCGCGCCATGAGCGACCGCAGAGAAGTTTTGATTATTGGCTCCGGACCCGCAGGTCTAACCGCTGCCATCTATACCGCGCGCGCCAATCTTTCTCCGCTCGTGATTGAAGGCGAGCCATCGTCAACTACTGATCAGCCTGGTGGGCAGTTGATGCTGACCACTGAAGTTGAGAACTTCCCTGGGTGGCCCGAGGGGATCATGGGGCCTGAATTGATGGGGCGTTGCCGGGAGCAAGCAGCCCGCTTTGGAGCCGAGTTTTTGACTGCCAAGGTCACTCGGGTCGACTTTTCATCAACACCGAAAAAAGTGTGGGTGGGCGAAACCCTTTATGAAGCAGATGCTGTGATCGTCAGTACTGGAGCACAATCGTTGATGCTTGGTCTCGAAGCCGAATCACGCCTCATTGGCCACGGTTTATCAACCTGTGCAACATGTGATGGGTTCTTCTTTCGCGGCCAAGATATCGGCGTTGTCGGCGGTGGTGACTCCGCACTTGAAGAGGCGCTGTTCCTAACCAAGTTCGCTTCGTCGGTAACCATCATCCACCGTCGCGACTCATTGCGTGCGTCGAAGGTGATGCAGGATCGTGCACGTGCCAACGAGAAAATCCGTTTCATGTGGAACACCCAAGTCACCGATCTCGTAGGCGAAACAAAACTTGAATCCGTGAAGTTGAAGAGTCTCGAAACTGGCGAGGAAACAACGGCGCAATTCACTGGGCTCTTTGTGGCCATCGGGCACAGGCCGAATACCGATCTGTTCAAAGGTGTGCTCGACATGGAAGACAACGGTTACCTGAAAACCGTTCCGGGGCGCAGCCTCACCAACGTAGAAGGTGTTTTCGCTTGCGGTGATGTACAAGATCACACATATCGCCAAGCGATTACAGCTGCAGGGTCAGGCTGTATGGCCGCCATTGATTGCGAACGCTGGTTGGAAGCCCAACACGGCTGAGTAGAATTCAATTGCTACTGGGAAAGGAAGCACTATGGCTGACGGAATTGTCACACTTACTTCTTCCACATTTGACGAAACCATCGGTGGTTCAACCACCGCCGTCGTTGTGGACTTTTGGGCCGATTGGTGCGGTCCGTGCAAGCAGATCGCTCCGATTCTCAGTGAGATCGCTGTAGAGAATGCAGGTCGCTTGACCGTTGCCAAGCTCAATGTCGATGAACATGGTGATATCGCACAGCGTTACGGCGTGATGAGCATCCCTACCCTTCTCGTGTTCCAAGACGGCGAAATGAAGAAGCGTCTTGTGGGCGCAAAGCCCAAGGGCGCGCTGATGCAGGAGCTCGGAGAATTCCTAACGTCCTCCCAATAGTCCCTGGTCAACAGGGTGATGCTGTAACTGAACTGCAGCGTCGGCTCGGTGCCGCCGGATATTTGCCGGCGGCTTCGATCGTTGCGGGCACATATTGCACCCGCACTGAATCGGCTGTTGCAACTTTCCAACGCGAACGCAATCTGCCTGATACCGGAGCGTGCGATGCGCCAACTTGGATGGCATTAGTTGAAGCAAGTTGGTCTTTGGGCGAGCGACTTCTCTATCTGACTTCACCCAATCTGCGTGGTGACGATGTTGCTGAACTCCAGACACGACTGAGTCGACTCGGTTTTGACTGCGGAAAGGTTGACGGGATTTTTGGCCCGATTGCATCCGAGGCAGTGTCTAGTTTTCAGGCCAACTGTGGTTTGTCTGAGGATGGGATTTTTGGCCAACAAACTCTTTTGGCACTGGATCGAGTGAGTCGCCAGACCGGCGACGGGCCAGGTATTGCTGC
>CAIYHK010000124.1 GCA_903925985.1 uncultured Actinomycetes bacterium | reverse complement strand
GTACTTATAAAGCCAATCCGTTGTGCATGGCAGTAGCTAAGACTGTGTTGTCGGATGTGTGCACTCCACAAATCACGGATGCAATTATCGGTCGCAACGAACTGTTAGTTGATGCTTGCGCCAAAGTGATTGCCAATGCTGGCATTCCAGCACACACGGTCAAGTTCGGCGCCAAGGGCTGCGTAACTTGGGCACCAGAGCCAATCCGCAACTATCGCGACTACAAGGCAACTGATTTTGATCTCGCCTTCGCGCAGTGGATTCACGGCATTAACAGGGGAGTGCTGTTGCCACCGGGGCTCGACGAGCAATGGCTGATTTCAGCAATGCATTCCGAAGACGATGCACTTCGTTATGCAGATGTGTTTGCTGACTTCGTGCAAGAATTGATTGCGTGACAACTCGCCCCCCGTTGGGAAAAATGCTTCGTCGTGGCATCATTCGGCGGTGTGCACTGTGCGGTGGCAAAGGTGCTTGGTACACCGGTTGGTACAAGAAGCAAGATCGTTGCAAGTCATGCGGATTCAAATGGGAACGCAACCAAGTTGGTAACTCCCTAGGCGCAATGACCATGAGTGTGATCGTGACCTTCATGCTGATCTTGCTGACGATTGCGATTGGCTCAATCTTGACCTACCCTGAAATTGCAGTCGTGCCAGTGATCCTGGTCTCGATTGGCATCGTGGCGGTTGTGCCGGGTGGCTTGTATCCGGTCTTCTACACCTTCTGGTTTGGCGTTGATTTGCTGATGAATCCGCCCTCGGACGCAGAATTGGCCGACGCCGCCGCTCATAAGAGCGGAAATGCTTGACCGAACACTTGTTCGTAAGTAGCCTGATCGTGTTCGTTGTGACACCCCACTCCTAGGTTTCCCCGCATGAATCGGGCCCAAATCCCAGGAAATGGGCCCCGAAGCACCGAATAGGCCTGGTTCGCCAGGTTGGAATAACCAGGACAAGCCGCTTCGGCGGCGGGGACAAGGAGAGACGAAAGATGACCGCAGACCGCACCCCGGAACGAGACAAGGCCCTCGATATGGCCCTCGCCCAGATCGACAAACAGTTCGGCAAGGGCTCAATTATGCGCATGGGCGAAAAGACCACCATGGGGATTGAAGCAGTTCCCACTGGCGCTCTTTCCCTCGATATTGCGCTCGGCGTCGGCGGTGTGCCACGCGGACGCGTTGTTGAGATTTACGGCCCGGAGTCCTCGGGTAAGTCCACCCTCGCAATGCACATCGTGGCTGAAGCGCAGCGCAATGGCGGCATCTGCGCCTACGTCGATGCCGAGCACGCGATGGATCCGATTTATGCCCGTGCAATCGGAGTGGATATCGACCAGCTTCTGATCTCGCAGCCCGACACTGGCGAGCAAGCGCTTGAAATTGCCGACATGCTCGTGCGTTCAGGCGCTCTTGACATCGTCGTGATTGACTCCGTTGCGGCGCTAACTCCACGTGCTGAAATCGAAGGCGAAATGGGCGATACCCATGTCGGATTGCAGGCCCGTTTGATGAGTCAGGCATTGCGCAAGCTCACTGCCAACTTGAACAAGTCGAACACGATTGCGATCTTCATCAACCAGTTGCGCGAAAAGATCGGCGTTATGTTCGGTTCACCAGAAACCACACCCGGTGGCCGTGCACTCAAGTTCTATTCGTCTGTACGTTTGGACATCCGTCGTATCGAGTCGATCAAAGACGGGGCAGAGGTTGTTGGTTCGCGCACCCGCGTGAAGGTTGTGAAGAACAAGGTTGCACCTCCGTTTAAGCAGGCAGAGTTCGACATCATGTATGGCAAGGGCATCAGCCGTGAGGGCTCGGTACTGGATCTCGCCGTGGAATTGGGTGTGGTCAAGAAGTCAGGAGCATGGTTCACCTACGACGGTGAGCAAATGGGCCAGGGCCGTGAAAACGCTAAGAACTTCCTGATCGAGAACCCCGAAATCATGGTCGAGCTCTCCGAAAAGGTGAAACAAAAGGCCGGTCTCGGCGATCAGGCGGAGGAATTCACCGCCGAGGACGAAGCACCCATCGAACTCGACTAATCCGAAGGTTTTGCCCGGGCCTCCTACCGGGTAAACAGCGCCAAAGCCGGTCCACACGGGCCGGCTTTTGTGTTTTAGGCTATTGAAATATCTTCTACGCCCTAGGGGGGCATGACATGCGTACCAAATTGTCTCGAGTATTCGTCGCAGGCGCGATCGCGGTTGCTGGATTAGTTGCTGCATCAGGAGAGCGACTCGTCCATGCTGCGATCAACAATGCCGTGCCGCTTCAGGCCCAATCGGAACTTGATCAAGAGACGATTGGCGACTGTTCATCATGGTGTGCGGGTGGCTGGGGCGCGATGGAAGGTGGCGTGAATGCGCGACCCTTCATCAAAGAACTCAGCACTCTCGAGATGTCTGCAGAAGCTGTGGAGACAACTGTCCTGAGTAATGCGGATAACGAACC
>CAIYHK010000123.1 GCA_903925985.1 uncultured Actinomycetes bacterium | reverse complement strand
TGTCGAGGAAATATCGGTCGTGAGTAATTGCTACAACTGTGCCTGGGTAGTCCTTGAGAAACCGCTCAAGCCAATCAACGCTTTCGGCGTCGAGGTGGTTTGTGGGCTCATCAAGCAACAGCAAGTCGGGTCGCGAGAGCAACAAGCGACACAGCGCAACGCGGCGCTTTTCACCACCGGACAACTTCGACACATCCGAGTCATTGGGTGGACAACGCAGGGCGTCCATTGCTATCTCGACGTTGCGGTCAAGGCTCCATGCGTCGGCAGCTTCGATCTTTGCTTCAAGGTCGGCCTGCAAGGCCCCAACTTTTTCGTAGTCAGCATCCGGGTCACCCCACATCGCCATGACTTCGTTGTACTTCTCAAGCAGGTCACGAATTGGCGCCACGCCATCCATCACGTTGCCAAGTACATCCTTGGCGAGGTCCAGTTGGGGTTCTTGCTCCAAGAGGCCAACGGTGAAGCCGGGTGTGAGGCGCGCTTCACCTGAGTACCCGTCGTCCAGACCGGCCATGATCCTTAGCAGGCTCGATTTTCCCGAGCCGTTGGAGCCGATCACGCCGATCTTGGCCCCTGGGTAAAACGACAGTGAAATGTTTTCCAGCACCGTGCGGTCCGGTGGGTAGAAACGTCCGAGTTTGTAGCAGGTGTAGATGAATTCGTGCGCCATAACGCGCCAAGGCTAGGTCCAATCCGCCCGCGCCGCCTGATTCGGTGGTAATTTTTGCCTATCTGTCGCACGAAGTGCGCCGACTAGGGGAGTTATTAATGGAACTACTCACACGTACTGGCTTTGAGTTCGGATTCCGCTGGCTGCATGTGCTCGGTGGTATTTGCTGGATTGGCCTGCTGTACTACTTCAACCTTGTGCAGGTCCCGTCGCTACCTGGGTATGGCGACGACAACATGGCTCGCCAGAAGACCATCAACCTCATTGCGCGACGTGCGCTTTGGTGGTTCCGTTGGGCCGCAATCTGGACCCTGGTTACCGGCATCCTGATCACTGGCATCACCGAGAACTACTTCGAGAACTTCATGAGTAAGGACTCGCTTGCAGGAGTTGGTCACAATGCTGCGATCTCCGTCGGCATGGTGCTTGGCATCCTGATGGCCGCCAATGTGTGGATGATCATTTGGAAGAACCAGCGCGTGGTGCTTGCCAATGCAGTCGGCATCATTGAGGGTCGTGAGGCTGATCCTGCAGCAGCAGCCGCTGGCCGTAAGGCAACTCTTGCATCGCGCCAGAACTTCATCTTCTCGCTGTCGATGCTCTTTTTCATGGTGGGTGCTGGCCACTTCTATTACGTCTTTAGCGAGACAGCAACAAGTGGTAACGCTTGGACCTTCTTTATCATCGCCTGCGTATTGATCGCGCTATTGCAATTGAACGCGCTCGGCAAGTTTGGTGGCACCGCCACGACAAACAAGTTGCTGTGGCCATATGAGTCGCACAAGAACGCGATTTATACAGCAGTTGCGTTGTGGGCTGTGCTTTGGATCCTTTCTGAGATCCTGCTCGGCTGAGTACGAAACAAAAAGGGCCGACCCATATGGGTCGGCCCTTTTTTGATTTCTAAATCAGATTTCACTCAACGGTGAGTGTGGCCTTCATGTTGGTGTGACCCGGCACATCGCAGAAGAGCGTGTAGGTGCCAGCAGCCAGTGTGATTGAGCCAGTATCGACATCACCCTTTTTGTTGACCACCAGTTTGAAGTCGGGCACCTTTTCCCCATCTTCGATCACAATCAGTGTGTGGCGGATTGGGGAATCATTCTGGTACGCAACCGCGATCTCCCCAGCTGCCACTGAGTAGTCGGTTTTATCGAAGGCAATGGCGTTAGTGGCCGTTACCACGAGGTTGGTGTCTGCTGGAATCGTGTCAGTGGACTCGCCACCACCTCCGCCACAGGCGGCGGTGATTGGCAAGAGTGACAACGCGATGAGGGGTTTGAATGCTTTGCGCATGCCTTCAGCCTATGGTATCGGCGCCCAAATTCGCCATTGCGGCTGGCAGTTCCAAAGCCGGTCCACAAGTACGCTTGAGACTGATGTCTGAGACAAATCCCCCGATTGATCCCTTCGGTCCCAATTCTTGGCTGGTCGACGAGATGTACGAGCAGTATTTGGCCGATCCCGAATCAGTCGCTGAGGCGTGGCGGGAGTTTTTCGCGGACTACCGCCCAGGAGCAGCGCCACCTCGGCCAACGGTTGCATCACCAGTTGTCGCAGCCCCTATTGCATCACAGCCAGTCATCCCCGCAAGCACCGCGCCCAAGACTCCTGTAGCTCAGGCCGCTCCGATTCCAGCCGATCTCGTGCCAGAACCAATTCGTGGTGCTGGTGTCGCAATCGTGAACAACATGGAGCGCAGTCTTAGCGTTCCCACCGCTACCAGTATCCGTCACATCCCCGCGAAACTGCTCGAGGTCAATCGCAAACAGATCAACCTGTACCGCGAACGCACGGGGCAAGCGAAAGTTTCGTTTACGCATCTCATCGGTTACGCAATTGTGCGCGCAATTGCTGATGCCGTCCCTGCTCTAAACAACACCTACGTTCCAGATGCTGATGGCAAGCCACAGATTGTTCGCAATCCAAACGTGAATATGGGTCTTGCCGTTGATGTTGACAAGGGTGGTGGGCAGCGCACGCTCGTAGTGCCCGTGTTGCGTGATGCGAACACTTATGACTTCGCAGGCTTTTTGAATGCGTATGAAGAACTCATCCGCAAAGTCAAAACCAACAAGTTGGCGGTGAGTGACTTCGCTGGCGCAACTGTCAGCCTCACAAATCCTGGAACAATTGGCACAGCGCAGTCAGTTCCTCGTTTGATGCCAGGGCAGGGTGCAATCATCGGCGTTGGTTCAATTGACTATCCAGCTGAATTCCAGGGCAGTGATGTTCGCGCCCTAGCGGGTCTTGGGGTCTCAAAAGTGGTGACCATAACCAGTACCTACGACCACAGAATTATCCAAGGTGCTGAGAGCGGTCTCTTTTTAAAGCGTGTACATGAATTCCTTCTTGGCGAGCACGGCTTCTACGAAGGCGTGTTTCAAAGTCTTGATGTGCCGTATCGCGCCGAAGAGTGGAAGCACGACATCAATCCGGTCAATCGCGAAGAGGCGATGCTGGAAAAGCAAATGCAGATCTCGACCCTCATTCGCGTGCATCGTGTACGCGGCCACTTGATCGCTGATCTTGATCCACTGAAGTGGAAAGAACCCACACTGCCCATTGAGCTCGACCCGACCACTTATGGCATGAGCATCTGGGACCTTGACCGTGAATTTCTCACTGGTGGAGTTGCGGGTTACGACCGTTTGCGTCTTGGCGATCTTCTCGACATCTTGCGTGGCGCATATTGCGGCACTATCGGAGTTGAGTACATGCACATTCAGAACACTGAGGAGCAGCGCTGGGTGCAATCGCGCTTTGAAGGCGTGCGTTATTCGTTCACTGCGCCAGAGAAAAAGCGAATCCTCGAGCGCTTGAATTCTGCTGAGGCTTTCGAAAAGTTCCTCGCCACAAAGTACGTCGGTACGAAACGCTTCGGCCTTGAAGGCGCTGAGTCGTTGATCCCGATGCTTGATGCCGTACTTTCATCGGCCGCTGACGAGGTATTTGACGGGGCGATATTGGGCATGGCTCATCGTGGTCGCCTCAATGTTTTGGCCAATGTGATGGGCAAGTCGTACGACCAGATTTTCAAAGAGTTTGAAGGGCACGTTGACCCGTCATCGGTGCAAGGAAGCGGCGATGTTAAGTACCACCTTGGGGCGCACGGCAAGTACGAAAGCGCTACAGGCAGCCAGTTGAACCTTGAACTTGCTGCTAACCCAAGCCATCTCGAGACCGTGAATCCATTGGTATTGGGCATGGCACGCGCACAACAGGATCAGATTCATCCACCGTTGGCTTTCTCGGTATTGCCGGTATTGATACATGGAGACGCAGCCTTTGCTGGCCAAGGCGTTGTGATGGAAACCCTTGGTATGAGCGACATCAACGGCTACCGCGTTGGTGGAACCGTGCATATCGTGATCAACAACCAAATTGGCTTCACAACCGCACCTAAAGAATCGCGTTCGTCTTTGTACTGCTCCGATATTGCGAAGTCGATTCAAGCGCCAATCTTCCATGTCAATGGCGACGACCCCGAGGCATGCGTGCG
>CAIYHK010000122.1 GCA_903925985.1 uncultured Actinomycetes bacterium | reverse complement strand
TCTCCCGTGATTGCGGCAAGACCACTCAGTGACTCGGCGATGGTTGCAAAACCTGGTCGTTGTGCATAAGGACCCGTTTGCCCAAAACCCGAAACACGTGTGATTACCAGATGCGGATTTCTCTCAAGCAACATCGCAGGTGCAAAGCCCAAACGCTCGAGCACACCTGGGCGAAAGTTCTCGACTAAAACATCGGCTCCATCAATCAGTGTCCAGAAAATTTCACGATCAGCTTCGGACTTCAGATCAAGGGCGACCGTTCTCTTGTTGCGGCCGATGATTTTCCACCACATGCTTTCGCCATCGCGCGGGTCCCGCCAAGCCATGTTGCGTAGGGAGTCACCAACACCTGGTTGCTCAACCTTTATAACGTCGGCACCAAAGTCACCCAGATATTTCGCACAATTTGGACCAGCTAGAACAGTTGAAAGGTCGATGACCCGCAAACCCGCAAGTGGCAGTTGATCAGCCACGGAGAACGATCAGGTCCAAGGGCGAGGGCGTCGGGCAATTGACGGTTGTGCCCACCAACGACCAGAGAATCGCCACTTCGGTTTATCGCTTTGTTCCGTCGCAGCAACAGCAACAGAACGCAACACAAATTCAAGTGCGGCGGTGATTGCAACAGCCTCTTCTTCTGTGGGCTGGGGAGAAATCTGCACCGACATCAGGAATCCGATCAGAGTGGCGTGTTGCCGTGTTTGCGACGTGGAAGCTCTTCACGCTTTGAAGCAAGCATGCGGAAGCCAGCAATGACTTTTTTACGGGTCTCAGCTGGGTCAATCACATCATCCACATAACCGCGTTCAGCCGCAGCGTAAGGGTTTGCATACTTCTCGATGTATTCCTCAATCAGCTCGGCTTTGCGTGCAACTGGGTCTGCTGCTTGGGCGAGTTCTCGCTTTGAGAGCACTTCAACTGCACCGTGTGGACCCATCACTGCGAGTTCCGCGGTGGGCCAAGCAAACGCAAGGTCGGCCCCGATGGACTTTGAGTTCATCACAACGTATGCACCACCGTAAGCCTTACGCGTGATCACTTGAATACGCGGAACGGTTGATTCACAAAACGCATAAAGCAACTTTGCACCGTGGCGGATGATTCCTTCATGTTCCTGGTTGACACCAGGTAGAAAGCCGGGAACATCAACAAACGTGAGGAGCGGAATATTGAATGCATCACATGTGCGCACAAATCGCGCAGCCTTTTCACTGCTTTCAATGTCCAACACACCTGCGAAAGCCATTGGCTGGTTACCCATCACACCAACGGGTTTGCCATCAAGGCGCGAGAAACCGCAAACGATACTCTTTGCCCAATGAGGGAAGTATTCGAAGAATTCACCATCATCGACAACTTCAGCGATCACCTTCTGCATGTCGTATGGCTGGTTTGGTGACGCAGGAAGAATGTCGCGAAGAGACTCACACATTCTTTCGGGGTCATCGGTTGTGTCACTTACAGGTGGCTCTTCCATGTTGTTCTGTGGAAGGAAGCTGAGAAGGTAACGCACATCGTCAAGAACAGCTTTTTCATCTTCGGCAACAAATGTGGCCACACCACTCTTGGATGCGTGTGCCATCGCACCACCCAACTCTTCAAGTGTGACGTCTTCACCAGTAACCGATCGCACAACGTCTGGACCAGTGATGAACATGTGGCTCTTCTCGCGCACCATGAAAATAAAATCGGTCATCGCTGGGGAGTAAACAGCACCACCTGCGCATGGGCCGAGGATTACTGAGATCTGGGGAATCACACCAGAGGACTGAACATTCCGGTGAAAGATTCCTCCGTAAGAAGCAAGTGCAACCACTCCTTCTTGAATACGAGCTCCCGCACCGTCGTTGAGTCCAATCATTGGTGCGCCAACCTTCAGTGCAAGATCCATCACCTTGTGAATCTTCTCGGCGAAGACCTCACCGAGAGCACCACCCATAACTGTGAAGTCCTGGCTGAAGACAAAAACCTTGCGACCATCAACTGTGCCCCAACCAGTGATCACACCATCTGTATATGGCTGGTCGGCGAGACCAGCGGTATGGGCGCGGTGGCGCGCAAGCATGTCGAGTTCGTGGAAGGAGCCTGGGTCGAGGAAGTACTCGATGCGCTCACGAGCAAGGAGTTTCCCCCTTGAGTGGTGGCGTTCAACTGCAGCGGGCGAACCCGCGTTGTGGGCTTGCTGGCGACGGTCTTCGAGGTCGGCCAGCTTCTTCTGCATCACGTTGTCGGTCACGCTGAAACGCTAGTGCGGTGTGCTCCACAGCGCTGAATCAGGGGTCAATCAGGGAGTGTAAATACAGGCAGGGTTGTGGTCGTTGTCGTGGTGGTTGTGCTGGTCGTGGTGGTTGTGGTCTGGCCGGGCAGGGTTGTGGTGGTTGCCGGCGGCGGCTCAGACAGATTGATCGTGGTGGCCAACGGCGTCAGGTCGCCGGTTGTGGTTGTACCGGACACTTCGATTGACCAGACCCCCTCGGTATTGAAGCGCAGGCCACCATCGATGGTGACTATTGCTGTGCCAGGGCGCTCGAGCGGAATACCTAGGTCAATTCCAGTGGCACTTGCCAATGCCGGAACGAACTTCACATGGAAATTGTTAATTCGATCTGGTGCATACAACTCGATGCGAAGTTTGTTTGGACCAGTTGTCGCAGGATCCAAAGAGATCTGTAGATCAAAGCCCTCGTTGGTGAGTCGCTCCGTCCATGCAAATTTCAGTTTCTTGGCTGCTGCTTCATCCTTTGGCATCTGAGCAGGAAGCATTGTTACGGACCACGACGTAAATGCAAGCGCAACCGTGAAGAACGCCACGGACAGATTCATTGCATGGCGGGTTCGTAGGGATTGTGTCGAGTTCAATCGGCGCACTCGACTCAACGTGTTAATTACGTATTTGCGAAGCGCCAGTGTGATGAAGATTCCGACAGCAACGAAAACAACCTTCGCGGTGATCACGCGCCCATGTGGACTAGTGAGAATGCCGAAGCCATCGAGCCGCAGTGTTTGCATGACACCGGTGACCACCACCACTAGTAGTGCGCGAATTAACCACTTGCTGTACTCGCGGAGTGCATTAGTGGTTGCTTCGGTGCTTTTGCCAGTAAGTAGCACTCTGCTGAACATGATCGCCCCACCAACGATGAACAACGCTGACACTGAGTGCAAAATCCCGATGGGATATCCGAGGGCAACCGAGCGTCCATCGTCGCGATCGAAACCAAAACTCACACCCATTAACGCGAGGTGACCAAGAGCAAAGGAGTCGTATGCGGGGTCAATCACGCGTGTTGGTTGCCACGCCATCCACCCCGCAAAGACAACTAACAAGGTGCGTGCAACAAGAGCTTTGCCAGGAGTGTCACTTGCGAGGTCGATCCAGTCGTTGAGACTCAATGATTCGGTGAAGGTCTCACCATTGTGCTGAGCAGCAGCGAGGATCATGTTCAAAATCGTGACCACGCTCGCTAACGGCCAGACGATCTTGAAGAATCGTGCCGCTGCCACGTCACTGATGCCTTCTGGCCAAGAAAGTGGCAAAAGCAGTAGCCCTGCAAAGAGAGCAGCGATGGCTATATAAGAAAGGAGTCGAACAAGACCAAGCGGGCCACCAACTCGGGGTGCCTCACCCACAACAGTGGCTTCTTCAGTGGCGAGGGTTGTGGTGGTTGTTTCCCTACCCTCGACTATTGAGGTGGTTGAACTGCTCGTGGTATCTCCAGCAATCGTGAAATTGATTGCGCCGGCGCTGCCATCGGGGAGGCTCCATGAAACAGCACATTCACCACTACCTGGAAGTTGAGTCAATGCCGTTGAAACAGTTCGGCGATCAACACCGAGTTGCACGGGTCCGAGTCCAACAGAAATACCTTGGCAGGTCATCGCCACACCGATTCCGCCTAGCGCTGCCAAAGCTGGGATCTCTTCATTGAAGATGATCTGTAATTGCGTTGGGGGAACCGCGACATTTTCGCCAGCGGCGGGGTTCGACGAAACCACGGTGTTTGTGCCTGCAGCGGAAGCGGGTGCCGCACACAACGTGAGCAGCACCATGACCGCGAAAAGCAACGATCCGAGTCGGCGGATTGCCGTGCGTCGATGGCTCATAAAGTCACAATTACGGTAGCCCTGAAGGACTGTTGAAGTTGGGCAGTACACCGAAGTCGTAGGCTCAAGGAATGGCCACGCAGTCCCTATATCGCAGATACAGACCGCGTCGCTTCGGTGAACTCAGGGGCCAGGACCATATCGTTCGTGCGCTTCGTAATTCTGTAGTTAATGGTCGTGAAGGGCAGGCGTATCTCTTTTCTGGTCCTCGTGGAACGGGAAAGACCACAACGGCTCGCATCCTTGCCAAAGTTTTGAATTGCACTGCACCTGCTGAAGGTGAGCCATGTTGTGAATGTGATTCGTGCCGTGCGGTTGAAGCAGGCACCTCTTATGACGTGATCGAGCTGGATGCTGCAAGCAATAACGGTGTTGACGACATGCGCGAACTCATCGAGCGCTCGTCGCTTGCCACACCGGGCAGGCATCGCGTTTACATCCTCGACGAAGTCCACATGTTGAGTAAAGCTGCCGAGGCCGCATTGCTGAAAACCCTTGAAGAGCCGCCCGAGCACGTCGTTTTTGTGCTGGCAACCACTGACCCGCAGAAGGTGAGTGACACGATTCGTTCGCGTACTCAACACTTGCAGTTTCACTTGTTGCCACTTGATGAACTCGAGGCGTATGTGCGCTGGGTGATTGAAGACGCTGGGCTGAAGATCAGTGAGGATGCGATCTCCCAAGTTCTGCAACAAGGTGCAGGCAGTGCACGTGACACACTGTCCGCTCTCGAGTTAAGTGCTGCCGCTGGTGGCGAAGCTGAAGAATCGGTCTCACTCGAAGAAATCGTCGCAGCTCTCGTTGAGCACAATTCGGGTCGTGCACTTACAGCAGTTGCCCACGCCATGCATCAAGGTCGTGATGCCCGCACGCTTACGGAAGAAATTGTGCGACATTTGCGCGATATGTTCCTTTCTCTTCAGGCCCCTGAGTTAGTGCAGTTGCCTGAGCGCATGCTGCAACGCGTATCAGAGCAAGCTCGTCTTCTTGGTGCAGTAAGTGTTGTCCGCGCGATGACCGTGTTGGGTGAGTCGATGGTCGAGATGCGTCATGCGCCAGATCCACGCCTGCTCCTTGAGGTGAGCATGGTGAAACTCACAACGCCCGAGCTAGGTGACGACATCAATTCACTACGTGCACGACTGGATCGCGTTGAGCAAGCGGTCGCGCGCGGTCGAGATGCGAGTGCTCCGTTGCCGCGACCCGCACCAATTGATCCGAACACGGGCCGAGCACAACTCGGTGGGAAGGCTCGTTCGTCCAAGCCGCCAGAGCAAAAAGGCGAGCCAGCTGGTGGTGTAAGCGAAGTTAGTGATGCAGTTTCTTCGGAGGTGCCGACTGGCCGGGAATCCAAACCGGATTTAAGTGCCGACACCAAACCAGTAACTCGTACTGCTAGTGGGGCGATTCGGGCGGAGCCTGCCGTGCGTGAGAAATGGATGACCGACATTCTTCCTGGTCTGAAGGGTTCGGCACGCGCGATCGTGGCAGGTGGCGAAGTAGTTGTCGTCACCGACACGGAACTGACAGTGGAGTTTCCAAACGCTGGTCATTGCACACGAGCCACCAAATGCTTGGCCGATGTACAGCAGTTAGTTGATGCCGTGTTGGGTGCAGGACTCGCAATTAAATTCGTGGCGGCCGAGGCAAAGAGTGGAAAAAAGTCTGAGGAAATTCACGACATAGATCCCGCTGAACTCACTGACGCACCAAAAGTTGCTGGCAAATCTGCAGAAGATCATCTTTCTGATTTCTTCCCCGGTATCACCAAACTCGAAGATCCCAAGAAGTAGCAGGCATGGCGTCGCCTTATTCACCGCCGATGCAGGCATTGATTGATGAACTCGGTCGGATGCCGGGCATTGGGCCAAAATCTGCGCAACGAATTGCGTTTCATCTTCTCAAAGTTCCAGAGGAAGACGCGCGTCGACTCGCACAGTCAATTCTGAATGCCAAAGCCAAAGTTCGGTTTTGTGAATTGTGTTTCAACATTTCAGATGAACCACAGTGCTCTGTGTGTGCTGACGAGCGCCGTGATCGCACAATGATCTGCGTGGTCGAAGAGTCACGCGATGTCGTGGCGTTGGAAAAGACCGGTGTCTACAAAGGGCTGTATCACGTGTTGCTCGGGGCCATCAATCCACTTGAGGGAATTGGCGTTGACCAACTCAAGATTCGTGAACTCATGATTCGAATCAATGATGCTGAGCCCACGATTCAAGAGGTGATCTTGTCAACCAACCCGAACACCGAAGGCGATGTGACGGCGATGTACTTGCAGCGATTGCTTGCGCCGTTTGAGATCAAGGTGACAAAACTTGCAAGCGGGTTGCCGGTGGGTGGAGATCTTGAGTATGCAGATGAACTCACGCTTGGGCGGGCGATTGAAGGCCGGCGCGAGGTGGGGGCTTAGGGTCGCTGCGCTGAGTAAATGCTTGTTGATCCGCTAATTGCATATGTCGACAAGCAGACGATTGCAATTGGCACGAGAGCATTGGAACCAAATAGTTCCCAGCCAATAAAGATGCAGGCAATCGGAGTATTTGCAGCCGCTGAAAAGACACCCACAAAGCCGAGCATTGCAAATAGTGCGACTGACGCATCAAGCACACGACCAGTTTGGGCGCCAACTAATGCACCGATGATAAAGACGGGAAGCACCTCACCGCCGATGAAACCAGTTCCAAGTGAGATTGTGGTGAAGAAAAACTTCCACACACATGCAAGTGCGGACAGTCCAACTGCACCAGTAAGAGCAACTTCGGCAATGTCAGTGGATAAACCCAAGTAGGAGCGCGTCCCTGCGGCGAGTACTAATCCGAGAACGAATAACCCGCCGATAAAGGGTCGAAGTGGGGCCCAACGGATTTTGGATGCCATCGCATCCTTGATGACATGTGTGAGCTTGATGAAGGCGATCGCGGTTAATGCGAATACACCAACTGCAATCGGGAGACGCCAGAGCAATGCAAAGTCAATCGAGACCTTCGGGGTACTCGGCGTGACTAAGTGGTGCACGTCGAGTGCGCGCACTATTCGGTCACCCACAAAGCTCGCGAGCAATGCATAACCGAGCAAGGCAAACTTTGGTCGCCCGCGCTGCAGAACTTCGAGCGCGAAAATTGCACCCGCTACTGGCACTCCAAACATGGCCCCAAATCCTGCAGCTACAGCGGAAACGAGAACTATCCTCCGTGTGTTCGCCGTGGGGTTACTGCGGTGCACGAGGGTGTCGGTGAGGCTTGCCGTTATCTGAACCGCAGCTCCCTCGCGACCAACCGAAGCTCCAACGATGTGGGACATAACGCTTGCGCCGTAAACCATGGGGGCCATGCGGGACGGAACTCCGGCAGAAGGCTCGTGAATCTCGTCCAGTACAAGGTTATTGCCAGCGGTAATCGAGCCGCCGAAATAGTTGTAGGCAAGGCCGACTAGAAAACCGCCAATCGGCATCAGCCAAATCAGCCAGTCGTGGTTTAAACGTGCGGTAGTTGCCCAGTTCAGCGAGCCAATGAAAAACGCTGAGACAAGCCCACCAACAATGCCAACAAGAACTACTAACACGCCGCAACGAAGCGTTGCCAGCGAACGCCGAAGCATCAATGACTCGGTAACGAGTTACTTCACCGTGCGAACGATGATCGCATCACCCTGACCGCCACCACCACAGAGTGCAGCGGCACCGGTTCCACCACCACGACGCTTCAGTTCGTGCAGAAGTGCAAGCGTGATGCGGTTTCCACTCATTCCGATTGGATGACCAAGTGCAATCGCACCACCATTCACGTTGGTGATTTCATCGGTGATTCCGAGGTCACGCATGGACGCGATGCCCACTGCAGCAAAAGCCTCATTCAATTCGAATAGATCGATGTCGGAAACTTTGCCACCAATTTTTGCAAGCGCTTTGTTGATTGCATTGCTTGGCTGGTGGAGGAGGCTCGTGTCACCAGGGCCTGCAACCATTCCATAAGAGACGATCTCACCCAATGGGGTAACACCATGTTTGTCAGCAGCCGCTTTGCTCATCACAATCACTGCTGAGCCACCGTCGCTGATCTGGCTCGCATTACCTGCGGTGATCGTTCCGTCTTTGACAAACGCCGGCTTAAGCGAGCCAAGGCTTTCCATCGTGGTATTCCCACGCACTCCTTCATCCACCTTGAACATGACTGGGTCACCTTTACGTTGGGGGATTGCGACGGGAATCATCTCATCATCAAAGAGTCCCTTTTCTTGTGCAGCAGCGGCACG
>CAIYHK010000121.1 GCA_903925985.1 uncultured Actinomycetes bacterium | reverse complement strand
TCGTGGAAATCACTACGCCAAAATCTTCCGCTCATGATCGACGGCGGCGAAGACATTCTTGATAAGAACCCCGGCGTGAACTGGGGCGAGGATTATCACGACAAGATCTATGTGCTCCGTTCGGCAGTTTGCCAACAAAAAAGTGGCGCATTGCTTTATGCAATCGTGGGGGAAGTGGATGTACGACTGCTCGTGCGTGCATTACTGGTAGCGGGCTGTGAACGCGCGATGCAGTTGGACATCAACGGCAACTACCCACGGTTCATGACCTACACCAACCCGGGCACCACTAGCCGTGCTGGCATTCTCGTTGATAGCCGAATGGAAACTCCTGAGCGTTACTTGGATAAATCGACCAAGGATTATTTTGCTTTCTTTGACCCTTCCCTATTGCAGCCTGGGGTAATTAAGTAGTCTCAGATTCACCAACCAAGGGGGATCCATGGCTACTCCAGAACCAAACGACAAAAATGTTGTTGGAAATGCGAAATTGATCGTTGGCTTAATCGCGGTCGCATTGGTGGTGATCATCGCACTACAAAACACTGATGAGCAGGAAGTGAATCTGCTGTGGGCATCGCCAAAGATCAGTGTCACCTTCCTCGTAGTGATAACGATCGCCTTGACTGTTGTGGGTCAGTGGTTGCTAGGCGCAGTGTTACGCAGGCGTCGCAAAAAAGACTGAGTCTTTACTTATGGGTTGGTCGCCAACAACCCCAACACGACCTTCATCAATCAGCTTAAGGAGATGAGCAAGCACTGAACGTGCTGCTGCCTTGTGCAGAGCTTCGTCAACTTCGGCGTACATAACCTTCACCATTTCTTTGATGGTCTGTGGTCTTGCCGTGACGGACGCGAGAACCTGGTCCTCGCGATCCATGCGATGCGCTAGTAAAGCGGTCGCATAAGCCAATGGCTGGGTAATGGGATTGCCGTGGGTTGGCCTCCACACCGCACGACCGAGTTGTCGGATCTTTGCGACTGATCGCATGTAATCAGACATATTCCCATCGGGAGGAGAGATCACGGTTGTGCTCCAGCCCATTACATGATCGCCAGTGAAAATTGTGTCTTCCTCTGCAAAGTCAAAGCAGAGATGATTCGAGGTATGACCCGGAGTGTGTATTGCTGTGATGGTGACGCCATTGATCTTCGTGATTCGCTCACCGTCTTTGATCATCACATCCGGAACAAAATCAAGATCAGCGGTCTCACCTTTCTTTTCTTCATCGGTGAGTTCTTCGACCTCTTCAGGATCAAAAAGTAGATCTTCACCCTGTACATGTGGCCCAAAACCATAGGTCGGAGCATCGAATTGTGTTTTGAGCCAACCACTCAATGGCGAATGATCACCGTGACAGTGAGTGATCAAGATCCCACGTACTTTGCGGCCCGAAAGCGCAGACTCGAGAGCGCTTTGGTGTGAATCAAGAATTGGGCCTGGATCAATCACGAACACATCATCCGCGCCGACAATGTAGGTACCAGTGCCTCGATAGGTGAATCTGTTTGGATTTTCAGCAATTACTCGCTGCACCGAATCCGACAACTGGCTTATCTTGCCATACTCGAAATCTTCGAGTAGCGGCACAAATGGGATCTTGCTCATTGTTTGCGCCGAGAGCGCTTCTTTTCCCGTATCACAATTTGCGTCAATGGGTTGTCGACCACGTCGTGGCGTGGACCACGACTACTCAAAATTCCCTGCAACATCGCTGCTGCTGGTAGCGCAAGCAAGGCACCGATTGGCCCGAGCACGGCGACACCCACAAGTGCAGACCCAAACGACACCGCAGGATGGATTTCCATGGTCATTGCTGTAACACGCGGAGCAATCAGGTAGTTCTCAACTTGCTGATAAACCAAAATCGCTGCAAACACAAGAACTGCATCCAGCGGTGAGTTAATCACTGTGAGCAGAAGTGGCAAGATTCCCGCAATGTAAGTGCCAACAACGGGCAGGAACTGCGAAATGATGCCCACCCATACAGCCATCGCCGCTGGTGCTGGTGTACCGATTATCTGGAAGGCGATTCCATGGAATATCGCCGAAGCTGCAGCTAACAATGCACGCGAGTACAGATAGCCACCCGTCTTTGTAATCGCGAGTTCCCAAATCTCAAGCACGGTGCGCTGTCTATCGGGCTGCAACCTAGAGCAAATCGCTCGGCGCATCTTGGGTCCATCCGCCACTAAATAGAACGTGAATAGCAACATTGAGAAGCCTTGCAAGAGAATCCCAAGTGCTCGAACCGAAAGTTTGAAAACCTGATCCTGTTGTGAACGAATGAATTCCTGCACCGGCCCATCTGGATCAGCGATCTTGTCATTCACCTCAGCTGGATCGATGTGGGTGTTGAAGTTGTCGTTCAAGAACTTCACGGACTTATTGACGTACTCATCGGAGTTCTGCAAAACATCCGCAACCTGGCGACCCACCAGTGTTCCTACAAGACCGACGAACACGAGGGCAAAAATGATCACACAGAAAATCATGAGCATTGTGGCTGATCCACGCTTCCAACCGCGACGCTCCAGGCGATTGACCGCGGGCTCAAGTGCTAACGCCACAAACAATGAAACGAGCAGCAACAAGAGGAAGCTCGTCAATTTATGGAATGTGTCGCGGATTACAAACGTGCCGAGAAACCCAAGCCAAAAAATGATGACCGCACGCCAAATCCACCGCGGCATCTTCGGGCTTGAAGCATTGTTGCTCTCTGTTTCCACGCCCTAACGCTAACTGTTTATAAGGGTGTGATTTGGCCGAAACGGTGGCACGATGAATAGGTGCCCTACAGC
>CAIYHK010000120.1 GCA_903925985.1 uncultured Actinomycetes bacterium | reverse complement strand
ATTCGTGATGGTTCGCTCGAAGGATGCAGTGTTTATTCAGACGGCAAGATCATTAGCTCAGTGGGTTATACCCACGGCTTCAAGGCATGCAGGGGCTGGACAACCGCTTGGTCCTACAGTGCAGTGCGAGCGCGTGCATCAGTTGCTTTAGTCATGATTGGTGCTTGGGATGTGTTTGACCAAGAGGTGAATGGCAAGTTGATCAAGTTCGCAAGCAAAGAATTTGATGAACGATTTTTAGTGGGTGTGCAAATGGGTATTGATGCATTGGCGGAGGTGGGAGTGCATGCAGCATTCCTCGAAGTGCCGTGCATGCGACCCCTTGAACTCCGTCACCCCAATGTGATTGTGATGCCTGAGCGGGCGATGGACGATCGTGTTGCTCACGTGAATGACCTGCTTCGTAAGGCTGCTGAAAGTAATTCCGGGCAAGCCACGTTCGTTGATGGTCCAAGTGAATACTGTGAAGATGAAGGAATCGCCACGGACACTTCGTATCGATGGGATGGTGTTCACTCATACAAGCTCGGTGCAAACTTGACGCTGATGACCATCACAAAGCAATTACTGGCGATTCCGGGGCCAAACTGATTGCTATGGCGCGCAATTATGTCCCCATCAGCCCTGCACAGTTGCACCACGAGACCGGTGTTGATGACTGGGAATACATTGACACCGCTTTAGTCGCAAATTTCCATCTGCCGACTTTTGCTGCAGCTGGAGAGTTTGCATCTGCAATCACTGTGCTTGCAGATGCCGTTGACCATCACCCAGACATTGATATTCGATACCCCGGGCTCGTCACCATTCATGCGTCGACACATGTGACAAAAGGTGTTTCGGATGCCGACGTAGAGCTAGCAAGAGCGATCTCAAACCTTTACAAATCAGGAAGTTATTGAGTATCCGCTTCTCGCCAGAAGCAACTCCATAACCTTTCCGTTCGGCTCAATTGATTATCAGGAGGTTTGGCCGTGGATGTAATTCTCATTATTGGTCGAGTGCTGTTTGCACTCATGTTTGTAGTTGGTGGTCTCAACCACTTCACGAAAGCCGAAGCAATGACGGGATATGCGACTTTCAAAAAGGTCCCATATCCAAAAGTTGCGAATCTGTTGTCGGGTGCTTTGTTGCTCGCTGGTGGTTTATCGGTGATTCTTGGTGTGTATGCCGACCTTGGCGCGCTTGTGCTGGCCGCGGTGCTCTTGGCAATGGCAGTAATGATGCACAACTTCTGGGCTGCCGATGAGCAGACCAAGCCGATGGAGATGATTTCATTCATGAAGAATGTGTCAATGGCTGGTGCCGCCCTTATCTTGTTCGCCGCCCTTGCCAGCGCTGACAAGACTGCTGAAGTGATCGGCCCGATGATCACTGACAGCCTTTTCGGCAAGTGATTTGAAGTGTGCGGGGCGCTAAGTCGCTCCGCACACTTATTGCCGACTACTTGTCGTCGTAAAGCCAGATTGATCCTGCGTAGTTTGCAACCCACACACGGCGCAATTCAGGATCATAAGTAATGCCAACTGGTCGCGTGCCTGTATCCAGCGTTTGCAGCACGGTCATATCTGACGTGCGAATTTTCTGCAGAGTTCCACTCACGTAATTGACCACGTAAAGCACGGTGCCATCGTCTGAAATCACCATGGAACGTGATTCCGTACCTGTGCGCACGGTGCCAATGATTGTTCTTGTGGCTGTATCAGTGGCAATGACGGTGTTGTACTTATTGGTGGTTGCGTATAGAACCCGATCATCGGGTGACAACACAAGATGACGTGGTGTTTGCCCTGCATTTGGAATCTCAAGGGTGGAGAAGTCCCGCAGATTGATTTCAACGGTTTGTGCGGTGCCCATCACTGCGATGTACGCGGTCTTGGAGTCCTGTGTGATTGCGATCCCTCGTGGATGAGTACCCACCTGAATGCGCTTGATCTCCTTGTGTGATTTCAAGTCAACAATTGAGACATCCATTGAACAGAAGTTCGAGACAATCAACCGCTTTCCATTTGGAGTGACAGCGAGGAATTTAGGTACTGCACCGACAAGTATCGCTTGATCAATCTTTTTGGTCTTTACATTGATGCGGTACACATAAGCCGGATCCCAATTGCGCCCTTGGCAGTCATCGTCGGCAACCGGGTTCCATCCGTCGCCGTACATTTCGTAGTTCGATACGTAAGCAAATTTGCCATTGGGGGAGAAGGCTGCTTCTACCGGTGAGCCTTTCACCTTTGTGGCACGGCCAGGAATTCCTTCACCAAAATCGGCGAGGTCAACTGCGTCTGCGATTTCGGTAATCAGGTTGCCATAACGATCAAAAACGCTGACGTTATGGCGGTACATCATGTTCTGTGCAAAGACGAGACCAGTGTCTCCCGAATAGACAACGCTCTTTGGCTGCAAGTAATCACCAGAAATTTTCTGTACCAGAGAAAGCACGCGCTGATCGGAGGTCTTGCCATCTGGTGGCAGCAAAGTTGTGGTGGTCGTAGTTGGTGGAAGTGTGGTCGTACTTGCTGTAGTTGTGGTTGATTCAACAGTTACGTCGGCGGCTTCATTTGTGGAGTCCCCACAAGCTGCTAGCAAGCATGTGGCAACGAGCAACGAGCGAATGCGCAAGGTCAGTCCTTTGGTGGTTTCCAGCTCGAGAGGAAATTGCCGAGTCGCGCGATGGCTTCGGTTAGATCCTTGGCCCAAGGGAGAGTCACGATTCGAAGATGATCTGGTTTGGGCCAGTTGAAGCCCGTACCTTGGACCACTAACACTTTCTCTGCGCGTAGAAAATCAAGCACGAAACGTCGATCATCAGTGATTGGGTACACCTCAGGATCAAGACGCGGGAAAACGTACAGCGCACCTCGTGGTTTCACACATGAAACACCCGGGATCTTGTTCAGTGCTTCAACTGCAGCATCACGCTGTGCAAGTAAGCGACCACCGGGGAGGATTAATTCACGAATACTCTGGCGCCCGCCCAGTGCGGTTTGAATTGCGTACTGTGCGGGATGATTGGCACACAAGCGCATGTTGGTGAGCATGTTGATGCCCTCGATATAACTTTCCGCATTGTCACGCGGGCCAGTCATCATCATCCAGCCACTGCGGAACCCCGCGAGTCGGTAAGCCTTGGAAAGGCCATTAAAAGTCACAACGAAAACATCTGGTGCGAGTTCAGCGAACGTGTGATGCTCAGCGTCGTCATAAAGAATCTTGTCGTAGATTTCATCGGCAAACACAATGAGGTTGTGCTCGACAGCGATGTCGGCAATTTGGCGTAAGGTCTCCCGTGAGTACACCGCACCTGTCGGGTTATTCGGATTGATAACCACGATTGCTTTGGTGCTGCTTGTGATCTTGGCGCGAATATCTTCTACGTCAGGATTCCAATCATTGGATTCATCGCAGAGATAGTGAATCGGAGTTCCACCAGCAAGGCTGGTTGAAGCAGTCCACAGGGGGTAGTCGGGTGCAGGAATCAGCACTTCGTCACCTTCATTGAGCAAAGCATTGAGCGAGAGTTGGATGAGCTCGCTAACTCCGTTGCCGAGCCAGATCTGATCAGGGTCGGTGATTTCAATGCCGCGCTCCTGGTAATGCTGAACCACAGCCGTGCGCGCCGAGCGAATTCCCTGTGAGTCGGAATAGCCCTGTGCGTTATGAAGATGGCGGATCACATCAACGATGATTTCCTCCGGCGCTTCAAACCCAAATGGGTGAGGATTGCCGATATTGAGCTTCATTATCCGGTGCCCTTGCTCCTCGAGGCGCTTGGCCTCAACCAGCACGGGGCCACGAATGTCATAAAGGACATTCGCCAGCTTTTCGGACTGGTGGATTTCGTTGGGGGTTGCCGGATTCACCCTTTAGAAGTTATCCGCTGGGGTCAATGAGACCCTTTCCTATTTGTGAGGGCGTGCGAATCAGGCGCGAGCAGAGCCCGGGACCTGCAGCAATGAGCCTGCATCCACACGGATGTGGTGTCCCGTGATGTAGCGCGACTCATCCGATGCCAGGAACAACACGAGATTCGACATATCGATTGGTTCGATATAAGGAATCGGCATTGCTTGGAAGGTCATGAATGCTGGCATCGCATCATCAACGGTTGGGTTCTCAAGATCGGGACGGAAAATCCGATACAGGTCAGGATGGTGCAAGAGATGAGTGTTGCAGTTTGTTGGGTGGACGCAGTTCACGCGCACAAACCGTGACGCCAATTGAAGAGCAAGCTTCTCGGTGAAGGGAAGGAGAGCTTTCTTGGCATCGCCGTATCCAACACCGCCGCCACCCATGGCCGGATTGTCAAGTGTCTGGGGTAGCAGTGCCGCGGTGGAGCCAGTGATGATGATCGATCCACCGTCAGGAATGATGTTCATCGTTGCTTGCACGGTGTTGAAAACTCCGATGAAGTCAACTGCGAATGCGTCCATATATGCCTGAGCACCTTTACCGGCACCCATTGGCAAGATGCCTGCGTTCGCGCAAACGATGTCGATCTTGCCCAAGCGATCGATGCCTTGCTTGACTGCGGCATTCAGTTGGGAAAGATCACGTACATCTGCCTTCACGCTTACGCATGAGCGTCCCTCTTTTTCAACAAGCCGTGCGGTCTCAGCAAGATCCTCCGAGGATGACAGTGGGTAAGGATTTGATTCAATCTGTTCGCAGATATCGATTGCCACGATGTTGGCACCCTCACTTGCGAGGCGCACTGCGTGCGAACGACCCTGCCCTCGGCCAGCACCTGTGATTAGTGCAACCTTTCCTTCGACGCGTCCAGCCACTTTTCCCCCTTAATACGGTGCAAATTAATTCGCACACTATTTTCGCTTCTCGCCCAAGATAGTGGCTTCACGGGCGGTGTCAATATGGGCGTACTATGGCAAGTGTGAGGGGAAAGTTCGCAAAGAAGGGGGCTGCCGAAGAGGCGGTTGACCCCACCCATGTTGTGGGTTTATCCCCGTTCCAATTGGGCATCGCGCGACTCCGCCGAGATCGTGTAGCTGTAATTGGGTTTTGGGTGATTGTCGCTTTCGTTTTTGTGGCGGTTTTTGCCCCGATCATCGTCAAGATCTTTGGCCTCGATCCATACAAACTCGACCGAAGTGCAATCAACGACTACGGCCTACCGAAGGGTCCATTCGGCGGCATCTCATGGGATCACCCGTTGGGAGTAGAGCCGGGAACGGGCCGCGACATTCTCGGGCGCCTTATCTATGGCGCCAGAATTTCTTTGCTCGTTGGCACTATCGGCACGATCCTCACTACCTCAGTTGGTTTGGTACTTGGAATGATCGCGGGTCTACGCCGAGGAATAGTTGATGCAATCATCAGTCGCCTTGGAGATGTCACATTGGCGTTTCCATCGCTGCTGTTGCTGATCGCATTGAATCAGCCCTTCACGCAGCGACTCGTTGACCTTGGTGTCCCACGAGGTAACACCGCGCGGCTCACCTACATCTTGCTTGTACTCATGATCTTTGGCTGGGTGT
>CAIYHK010000119.1 GCA_903925985.1 uncultured Actinomycetes bacterium | reverse complement strand
GGCTCCTTCAAGCGAGCCTCAACAACTTCCTCGAGTACTGCGTAGATCTTCTGTCCCGTCGCGTTCACATGAGCGGTGCGCTCTTCGGGTGTTTCTGCCGGCGGACGAATAATTCCGTCCTTCAGCGCGATGAATTCCTTGGCGCGCGAAACAGGAAGACCAAGCAACTGCAAGAACACGGTGCTCGGGAATGGTTCGGCGACATGGAGGTGGAAGTTGACCTGTTTCTTGTCGGCTACAGCGTCGACAAGATCGGACATCAACTTGCGTGTACCAGCCTCTAGATCCACCATTCGCTTGGGAGAGAACAGCGGATCTAGAAGCTTGCGGTACTTTGCGTGCTCCGGAGGATCAATCTGGAGCGGGATCAATGGTCGGACTTGACCAATGTGAACCGCCTCATCCATTGAAGAGAAAATCTCAGGTGTGCGCAGCACAGTGAGAATGTCTTCATGCTTGGCAACTACTGCAACCTGACCACCAAACGGGCTGTCAGCGACAAACACAGGAGCAAACTCCCGCATCATCTTTTGCAGTGGTTGTGGATTGCGCAGGGACTCAGGATCTTGCCCGGGCCCGAGGGTTGAGGACGATTCAGCCATGGTCAGACGACCTTGGTGTTCTCTACGCCCATGAGACGTGCGAGGTTTCCACCCATGACCTTGGCAACCTTGTCTGCACCCATGTGTGCAATCTCGTCAACATACGAGATTGGGTCAGCGAGGCCTTCGGGATGTGGGTAGTCCGAACCAAAGAGAACGTTGTCTACGCCGATGAGGTCTGCAAGACCAGCGACGTCGTCTTCGTGGAACGGGTGAACAAACACGTTGCGCTTGAACACTTCAACCGGATCTTCCTCGAATGCAGTTGGAGCCATCTTGTAAGCGTGACCCATTGCATCAATCAAAGAACGAACCCATGATGTGCCGTTCTCAACTGGCAGAACCTTGAGCTTCGGGAAACGGGTCAACATGCCGTGACCAATTGCCGACGAAAGTGTGTCGATGATTGGGCGGCTGCTGTGACCAACGATGTGTGAGAAGCCGGACTGATCAACGAACGGAAGCATCTCGTCGTGATGACCTTCCCACTCGTTGTAGTAACGCGTGTAGCCAGAGTCGCTGGCGTGCATGCCAACAAGCGTGCCCTTTTCCTGCATGAGTTCCCAGAATGGATCGAATTCCTTGAGTGCGAAAGAGCGCATGCCCTTCTCACCCGGAACTGGAGCTGGGCGGATCAACACGATCTTTGCGCCGCGCTCGGTAACCCACTCGAGTTCTTCAATCGCCTTGTCGAGGTAGCACAGCGTGATAACCGGTGTTGCGAAGATGCGATTGTCGAAGTTGAAGGTCCAGGTCTCGTACATCCACTTGTTCAACGCGCTGATGATTGCGGTGATTGCAGCTGGATCATTACGCAGACGCTCTTCAACGAGGCTTGCAAGAGTTGGCCACATGAGTGCACGGTCGATGCCCTGTTCGTTCATCAACTCAATGCGTGGTTCGAGCTCGCGGTATGCGGGTGGAGCAACGATTGCCTTGCCAAGAATTTCGCGACGGCTCTTGCCCTCTGGGTTGCCACTCTTGAAGTACTCCTCTTGAGCACCCGGTGCTGCAACTTTTTCGAATGTTGGGTTTGGGATGTACTCGCTGATGTTGCCCTTTACGGTGAGCTTCGTACGACCGTCAACATTTACGTAATCGATTACACCTTTGAATGCAGGATCGATGTGCTTGGTCATCGCTGCTGGCGTTTCGTACATGTGATTGTCGGCGTCGAATACTGCGAAGTCGAGTTTCCTTGATGCCATTTTTTTACCCCCTGATAGTTGGATAGTGGTCCAGTGGTTGCCCATCAATATATGTGACTTGCTTGTTAGATACAACCCCGGGAAGTCAAATGTGACTGGACTGTTAGATTTCCCGCCCGAGCAAGCCCCGCTTGAGAAACAGAAGCAAAGCCCCAACCGTGATTTCGGGTGCGCTGCCCCCGTAATGGCCCGCCATGTATGGGCCCCGCTCGAAAGCGCCAAGCATCAAAAGGGCATCGGCTCTGGTGTCGCCAAAGCCCCGTTGGTCAAGAATTCGCTGGAGTCTTTCAAGCATTCCAACAGCCACGGTGGAGCCATACCTAGTGCGCTTTGGGCCTGGGGATTCAATCTCGCTCCAGGCACTCAAAACACCACCGTTGCGGAGATAGTTGAGTAGCCATTCATGCACCCACGCGTGAAGGGTGGTGTCATCCATTTCGCTTGGCACCCGCTCGATCAGCTCAACGACAGACCCCATCGCCATCACCGTTAGCGCATCAAAAAAGCGTTCTTTGCTTTCGAAATGCCGATAGAACGTGCCGTGCGAAACCCCTGCTTCGGCAACAACATCGTCGATACGTGTGTCGTGGTAACCCTTTGCTGCAAGCGTTTGTGCACCTGCGGTAAGTAGCAACTTGCGGGTTTCGCGTCCACGAGCGGATACACCCGGGCCAAAGATCTGCGCTTCAAAATCCGGCATCGGTTTACTGGTCGCAGGGGCCAACCCAACTAGATCAGGCGCATTCACGCCCGCAATAGCGCCGTGTTGTAAACGGTGCAGGGTCATGGCAGCAGATTCCATGTATCGCTCGCGCGGCAGATCCGGATAGATGAGTTCCCAGTAATAAACACCAGACAACACAATCGGCAGTATCAGTTGTTCAATCTCACGCTGAACTGGCTCAGAAACATCTTTCAGATTCGGTACTAACCGCTTGCCGATTCTCATGCTCACAATCCGTGACGCAGCAATGCGCTCGCTTCCTTCACGGGCAGCAATGCTGTAGGCAGAAAACATCGGCTGATAAGAGTCGTAGATCTCAAAAATGCCTTCAAACCATTGGACAAGTTGCTCTACGCCCGCGGCATTCGGAGTTGAAGCCCCCATCTGCTTGGAGAGTCTGATCATCGCGTCCGACAGCTCGCCAGCAAGGCGCCAATACACGTCGCTCTTACTGGAAAAGTATTGATAGAACGCGGGTCGTGAGCAGCCGGCGGCTTCAGTTATCAGCTCAACTTGTGCTCCGTCGTAGCCGTGCTTGGCGAAGACCTCAAGTGAGGCTTCGAGGATGCGGCGGTATGTGGAAGACCCTCGTGACCCGACGGTAGGGCTACTACCGAATGGTTCTCGACGAGTGATTTCCATGAAAAGGAAATCTAGTCACCCGCCACGAGGGCCCTTCCCGCCGAATTCATAATTTCGTTGTCTTCTACTAACTTTGGCTCAATTGTTCATATCGCAATTGGGGGGTTGTGGTGAACGTGAGGAGAAGTGCAAAGCAAGGTGTTTCCGAAATCTGCACAACACACTCACATCACTCTGATCTCTCAGTTCGCGACGCAAGCGAGGAATGACATTGGATATTGAACTTTCAGAAGACCAGGAACTGTTCCGCGATACGACTCGCAAGTTCTTGGAGAGTGAGTGCCCGCTAACCACGGTGCGTCAACAGCATCTTGAAGAGCGCGGCTTTGATGCGAAGTATTGGCGCTCAGGTGCCGAACTCGGTTGGACCACGTTGTTGATTTCCGAAGCCGATGGCGGTGGATCAATCAGCGGCAACGGCATAGCCGACTTGATGATCGTTGCTGAAGAAATGGGTCGCCTTGTATCTCCTGGACCAATCATTCCAGTGAACGTTGTTGCCGCAACCGTTTCACGCAGCGGTTCTGCAGAATTGCGCGCGAGCGTAATCCCCGGTCTTCTCGACGGTTCGAGCATTGCAACCTGGGCGCACAACGAACTCGGTATGCGTTGGGATGTTGCACGCATGAAGACCACCGCCAAAAAAGACGGTGACTCATACGTGATCAATGGCGACAAGGTTGATGTTGAAGCCGGTGCACAAGCAGACACTCTTCTTGTATCCGCCCTCGTTGATGGCGAAGCTGCACAGTTCATCGTTCCAACAAACACCGCAGGTG
Organism: uncultured Actinomycetes bacterium; assembly: GCA_903925985.1. Taxonomy (GTDB): domain Bacteria; phylum Actinomycetota; class Acidimicrobiia; order Acidimicrobiales; family Ilumatobacteraceae; genus CAIYHK01. The sequence continues at coordinate 1,699 of CAIYHK010000119.1, read as the reverse complement.
TGACCATCACGCAAGTCGATGCAATTGACATGGTGAAGCGCTTCTCTTCCGTGAAACTCGCAAATGTGAAGGTTCCAACTTCAGCACGCGTGGGTGAGACAACAGCCGCACAAGACATTGAGATGCAATTGCTCACCGCAACATTGCTGCAGTGTGCAGAGATGTGTGGCGCGATGGAGCGGGCATTCGAGTTCACTCTCGAATATCTCGGTGATCGCTATCTCTTTGGTCGCCCACTTGCTTCGTATCAAGCTCTGAAGCACCGCGCAGCAGACTGGAAGATGCGCCTTGAGGGATCAATGGCAATCACCACTGCTGCAGGCCGCGCGCTCGGCTCGGGCGATCATGAAGGCCCAGAGTTGGTGCACTCAGCGAAGTCGTATGTCGGTGGCTGGGCAACTGAGATGGTTCAGGACTGTGTACAGATGAATGGTGGTATTGGTGTTACGTGGGAACACGATGTCCACATGTATCTAAGGCGTGTGACTTTGAACAGAAGTCTGTATGGTTCGGTTGCGGACCACCGCGAAAAATTGGCAAAAATTCTCGATCAAGTAAAGGTTGGCTGAGATGTCAGATGTAATGGAACCCGTTGAAACATTCCGTCAGCGTGCACGCGTTTGGCTGAAGGACAACATGCCATTGGCAAAGGATGCGCCCGTGCGCCGCGCGGAGGATCCAGCAGGTCCACACTTCGAGCGTTGCCGGCAGCTGCAAGGCAAGCTCTGGGAAGGTGGCTTCGCCGGAATTTGCTGGCCAAAGGAATACGGTGGGCTTGGCCTGTCAATGGATCACCTGCGTGCATTCAACGATGAAGCAGTTGATTACGAACTGCCACTGTCACTGAACGTGCCAACCTTTGGCATCCTCGGGGCAACCCTTGTGGCTTTCGGTTCACACGAGCAGAAGTTGAAGTTCGTGCCAAAGATTCTCTCGGGTGAGCATCAGTGGGTGCAGTTCCTCTCTGAGCCATCGGGTGGTTCGGACCTTGCTGGTGTGCTCACTCGTGCTGATCGCGACGGTGACACATTTGTGATCAATGGATCGAAGATCTGGAGCTCGTTTGCTGAAATCAGCGATTACTGCATGGTTCTTGCACGCACGAACTGGGATGTGCCGAAGCACCGTGGTCTCACGATGTTCATCGTGAAGATTCACCAGCCTGGTATTCAGATTGAGCCAATCCGCATGACCTACGGTTCGGCCGAGTTCTGCCAGGAGTTCTTCACTGACGTTGTCGTATCAATCGACGACGTTGTTGGCGAAGTCGATGAAGGTTGGACCGTTGCCTCGTCGCTGTTGTTGCAAGAGCGCATCTCACTTGGTGGTGGTTCACAGTTCACCGTGGGTGCTGGAATGAATCGTGAGTCAGCCGGAACCGACTACTCAATTCTCAAGTTGGCCCGTAGTTTGGGTCAGGCAGATGATCCGATGACACGTCAAGCAGTTGCTGACTATCACGCAACAGCTCATGCGCACCACATCATGTCGGACCGCGTTACCCGCGCCATCGGCAAGGGAATAATGAACCCGTCGTCGGGCTCACTGTTGAAGCTTGCTCATGCAATCACATCAGAGAAGCACGCTCAGGCCACCGTTGATATTGGTGGTTCGGCAGTTGTTGTCGGTGGTGACAATCGCGGCGAAGCACGTGATCTTGGCAACCGCACTCTCACACGTCAGGGCATCGCGCTCGGTG
>CAIYHK010000118.1 GCA_903925985.1 uncultured Actinomycetes bacterium | reverse complement strand
AGGACCACTACAGCCACAGCGATGTTGTCATCGTCACATTTACGAAGGTCTGCATACAGATTGTGCGCGAACTCTTCTAGTCGATCTTCATAGTCCACTAGACGACTGACGATTCCACGTTCATTGATTTCGGTAATAAATTGCTTGGCCTTGGATAAATCGTCTACGAGTCTTACCTCGCAGCGTGGTGCGTAGTGAGATTCGAGAGTGCCAGGCGCCGGCGTAACTGAAATTCCATTTACGTTCCCAAGCACAGCTTGAATTTGTTCGGCTGTGATCGCGCCTGACCTCAGAATCGCCACAGGGTTCACAGTGCAGTCAACAATGGTGGACTCAAGGCCAACTTCGCATGGTCCACCATCGAGCACCACGGATACCGCTTCTCCTAAGTCTGCGATCACATGGTCGGCGGTAGTCGGGCTTACATGTCCGAATAGATTCGCCGATGGCGCAGCAATGGGTCTCCCACTTCGACGAAGAAGTTCTCGTGTAAGCGGATGGCTCGGACTCCGAAGTGCGATGGTCGCATGTCCACCGGCTGACGCATCACATATCGAGGACTTGCGCTGAAGAACGACTGTTAAAGGGCCTGGCCAAAACTTTTCACAAAGAAGTGACGCTGAAGATGGCACGGATGTCACCAATGGCGTTATGTCATCAATTGAGTAAACGTGAACGATGAGCGGATGAGATTCGGGACGCCCTTTTACCGCAAAAATCTTCTTCACCGCTGCATCGTTGGTGGCATCTGCACCCAATCCATAAACGGTCTCTGTTGGAATCGCTACGAGATCTCCAGCGATTAGTGCCGCGGCTGCGACTGTGGAATCGTTGGTCCGAATCACTCTTCGTTCTCGAGGAATTGAAGAAGCGCATCGATGAAACCAAAATCTTCGGTGGTTGCAAAGTGATCTACGCCTTTTAGAACTTTAAGACGTCCATTTGGAAATGCTGCTGCAAGTCGATCTGCGGGATGGGCTTCATCCTTGTCGCCGATAACAACGAGTACGCGACCCTCAAAATGAGCAAGCTGCTCTGGTTTGATGGGGGGCCGTTCGGGACGCATGAATATTGCTGCTAAGGCGTCAATATCGTTGCCGTTTTGTTGGGCATAGTGTCCAAACTGCCGTGCGTATTTGTCCTCGGGGTCTGCTTGGCCTTTGATGCCGGCTGCAATTCGCTCGCGATGGGTACTCGGTTGAACTTCAAAGATGCCATTGCCGATACCCGCCAGCACTATGGACCGAAACGGCTTCGGATCCTTGAGTATTGCGCCAAGCAGAGTGATTGCGCCCATTGAGAATCCCACTGCATCAACACTCTCTTGCTCTGAGATGGCCTCATAGAGTCGATCGGTCATATCGCTATAGGCCTCAGGCTCATGGGGCTTTGGGGCAGTTCCATGCCCCAGAAGATCAACGCCGATAACGGGTCTACCAATATCGCGCACGAGCTGAGCCACACCTGGTTTCTCCCAAGTGCTGTCAAACGAGCCGGCAAAGCCGTGAACCATTGCTACGGGACGATTTTCGGCTGCTGGCACGTCTGAAACCGTACCTTACGCGCGTCGTTCGGCGTAGCCTTGCAACGCTATGAAATTCATTGCAGAAGTGCCCGCGTATGACCTCACGTACAACGACGTCTTTATGGTTCCGAGTCTCTCCAGTGTTGGATCAAGACTCGATGTGGATCTGACGACACCAGACGATCTAGGTACAACCGTGCCAATTGCGGTGGCGAACATGACTGCGGTCGCAGGCCGACGCATGGCCGAAACAGTGGCGCGTCGCGGTGGTGTTGCAGTTATGCCGCAGGATATTCCGGTAGATGTTCTGCGTCAGGTTGTTGATTTCGTTAAGTCTCGTCACTCGGTTTTTGACACCCCGATAACGCTCGGGCCAACGGCCACTGTTGGTGAGGCTTTGAGTCTGATTCACAAGCGATCACATGGCGCGGTGGTTGTCGTTGATAATGGTGCTCCGATGGGAATCTTCACCGAGCACGATGCTGCGGGATTTGATCGTTTCACGCAACTGTCAAACGTCATGAATCGTGACATCGTGAGCCTCCCTGATTCAGACTCAATTGACGTGATTTTTGACAAGCTCACTGAGCACCGCTTGACCTTTGCGCCTGTGGTATCTGCAGACGGATCTCTGGTCGGGTGCATCACTCGTAAGGGTGCTCTGCGGAGCTCGATTTATAAACCTGCTGTTGATCTAAGCGGCCGCTTAATGATTTCGGCAGCGGTCGGCATTAATGCCAACCCGGCCAAGAGGGCCAAGGCTTTAGTTGATATGGGGGTCGACGTGCTTGTGATCGATACCGCCCATGGCCATCAGGCGAGAATGCTCGCCGCCATTGCCGAGGTGCGAGGTGCGTGTCCGAGCACTCCGATCGTGGCGGGGAACATCGTTACCAGCAAGGGGACACGTGAACTCATTGAAGCGGGTGCAGACATCGTCAAAGTTGGTGTTGGTCCGGGAGCAATGTGCACCACGCGAATGATGACCGGAGTTGGACGACCACAATTCTCTGCAGTTTTGGAGTGTGCCGCCGAAGCACGCCGTTTGGGTAAGCACGTGTGGGCAGACGGAGGAGTGAGACACCCTCGGGACGTTGCGCTCGCTCTAGCTGCAGGTGCGAGCAGTGTGATGTTTGGATCGTGGTTGGCTGGAACTTATGAATCAGCCGCAGACACACTTCGTGATACTGATGGTCGTCTTTATAAAGAGTCCTTTGGAATGGCTTCCAATCGTGCTGTTCGTAATCGAACCCGTGAAGAATCACCCATTGAGCGAGCCCGCAAAGAATTGTTTGAAGAAGGAATTAGCAGTTCCAGGATGTATCTATCGGCTGAGTCCCCAGGTGTGGAAGACATCATGGACAAGATCGTGGCGGGTGTTCGCTCGGCTTGTACATATGCAGGTGCCTGCGATATCGAAAGCTTTCACGAGCGTGCAGTTGTTGGTGTTCAAAGCGCCGCTGGATATGACGAGGGTCGCCCACAGGGCACAAGTTGGTAATGCGAGTAATTGCCATTGACGGTCCTGCGGGAGCCGGCAAAAGCACTATTGCCAAGCGGCTCGCGTCTCGTGTGGGACTCGATTATCTAGATACTGGCGCAATGTACCGAGCCATAACTTTTAAGGTTTTGCGCGAAGGACTCGATCCAGCTGGCACTGAAGTAGCCACAGCTGCCCAATCGGCCGCAATTGAGATGGATGGAGTCAGCGTCATTGTCGATGGCGTAGATGCAACTGCTGCGATTCGGAGTCCAGATGTGACCTCGCAGGTCAGCGTCGTTGCTGCTAACTCGCAGGTGCGAGAAGCGTTGCGAGCACAACAACGTAAGTGGGCTGAGCGGATGGGGGGTGGCGTTCTAGAGGGTCGAGACATTGGCACCGTCGTTTTCCCAGATGCCGTGATGAAGGTTTTTTTGACCGCATCACCTTCGGTCCGCGCTGCACGAAGGGTCGCGGAACTTGGTGGCGATGTCAAGGAGATCGAAGCGCAGATCCGTTTGCGGGATGAATTAGACAGCTCGAGATCCGATAGTCCGCTGCGGCACGACGATGACTACATCTTCCTCGATACGACGGAAATGGATATTGATGAGGTGGTTGATCGCCTACATCGCGAATACGTAACAAGGACCAATTCATGAGCCAAGTCGACTCATTCATGGTTGGATCATCGCTGCCAGCCCGGGGTTTCTACATCTTTGGTCGTTCAGTTGTAGTTGGCATTACGCGTTTGCTTTGTCGTCCAACTGTGATTGGTCGTGAGAAAATCCCCACTCAAGGCGCTTTTGTTCT
>CAIYHK010000117.1 GCA_903925985.1 uncultured Actinomycetes bacterium | reverse complement strand
GATGGGCCAGTGGTTCAACAATTGTTTGATGGGGCCGCATTCGTTGCAATCAAAGCGGGCGTTCCAATAGTTCCACTCGGTATCGGTGGGTCAGATGTGGCTTGGTCGCGAGGAAAGAAACTGCCACGATTCGCCAAGTGTGTTCTTGTTGTGGGTGAACCTATTCAAACCGCGGTGAACGACAATGGGAAAATTGCGCGCTCAAATGTGCGTGAACTCACAGCAGCACTGCACTCCGAATTGCAAAGGCTCTACGATGAAGCGCGCATGTGAGCTCCGAGAAGCCGCGATAACTCGATCGCATCCTTAACACCACAGATCTCCCTGGCGCTATGCATCGATAGTTGCGGTACGCCAATATCAACAGTTGGAATGCCGACTCGTGTAGACGTGATAGGGCCGATCGTGCTCCCGCAAGCAATGTTGTTGCGTGAAACAAAAACCTGAGGATTCAGCCCTTCGCTTTCAAACAGGGAAAGTACGCTACGAACACTTTGTGGCGTGGACGCGTAGCGCTGGGACTCGTTGATCTTCACAGCGACGCCACGGTTCAAATACGGCGCGTTATTGGCGTCATGTCGCTCCGGGTAGTTCGGATGAACACCATGTGCGTTATCGGTTGATATCAACAGGGAGCGACCAAGGGAGCCGTAAAGATCAGACTTACTGCTGCCGCACGACTCACCAATCATTTCAATCAGCCGGTTGAGGAGTGGTCCTGAAGCTCCGTTCAAGGTGTCAGAACCAACCTCCTCGTGATCAAACAGAGCCACGATTAACGCTGTGTCTTCTTGTGGCGTGGATGCCCAGAGGGCGCTCGCTGCGGCCCAGCATGAAAGCAAGTTATCGATCCGACCACTTGACAAAAAGGAGTTATCCGCGCCGAGCAAGCACGCATTTGAGATGTCAAACAATGACAAAGACCATGAAGCAATTGAATCCGCGTTTGTGTTGAGTTGATCACCGATCCAATCAACAAACCTCCCGTTGCCGGGCAGTGTGCACCAGATCGGCTGAAGATGTGAATGGCGGTCAAGGACGAGACCACGATCATTCACATCACGATCAAGGTGTATTGCAAGTTGTGGTATTCGCGCCACTGCTCCTGAGGAATGAATAAGAAAACTCGATCCATCTCGCATGACAACTTGGCCAGCTACCCCGAGATCGCGATCCAGCCATGAGTTCAATAAAACTCCTCCATAAACTTCGACCCCGATGCGCCCAATTCCTGCTGAATTGTCATCAGGACGTGGCCTTATCCGCAGCGTTGGTGAATCTGTGTGAGCCCCAATGACTCTGAATGACTTGAGTTGCCGATTGCTTGGCAAGCGCCAGGCCAACAGTGTCCCGTCTACTCGCATGAATCCGGATTCGGGTAGATCAGTGTCTCCAAACTCATAACGGACGAATTCAGACCCGAGTGCCTCAACAACACTTTCGACTGCATGAAACGGGGTCGGAGAACGGTCAAGGAATCCCAGCAGAGATTCGATATTTTGCGACAACGACATCATGCAATGTTAGGTCTCAATGTGGTTCCCACCGTTGGTCGGGAAAGGCGACTAGAAACGATCACGTGAAATCACTGAAGATCAATGGGCTCCAATGTGGCTTGCAACTGCATCCAGACTCCGAGATCACTCTGATCCTTGTTCACGGTGGAATGGATCGAATGTCGAGCATGCGCAAACTGATGCGTCTCGGCGCCGAAACCGCAAATGCTTTTGCATATGACCGACGTGGTTATGCAGGTTCGCCGCCACTTTCGCGACCTGCGCTACTGGCTGACCATATTGCCGATCTGGTCGGTCTCATTGAGTTCCTTGACACCGAATACGGGCTGTCTCCGACAAACACGGTCTTATTTGGGCACAGTATTGGTGGGGTGCCTGCCATTGGCGCTGGTATTCAGGTTGGATCAAAGGCGACCTGCGTGTTTGAGACTTCACCGATGTGGCTTCCGCAGTGCTCGACCTCTGGCATCGGTGGAGGTTTGATTTCGGAGATCGATGATCCCAGCGAGTTCGCTGAAGCCTTCATGCGCAGGATGGTTGGAAACAAAGTCTGGGAAAAGCTCCCGGGATCTACAAAACAGCAAAGAATGAATGAAGGGGCCACACTTCGCGCAGAGATGGTGGACGTCAGGCTTGCTGCCCCATGGGACTGGCGGGACATCACCCTGCCATTTGCGGTTGGTTATGGCGGGCTTTCTAGAGAACACCAGATTGCAAACGCAAAATTGCTTGCGTCCTTGGTCAAAGGGAGCGTGCTAGTGGAACTACCTGATGCTCGACACGGTGCTCACTTGGACAACGCATCTGAGCTTTACGCGCAGTTGATTCAACCCCTGCTTGTCTAATCACTACTTCAACGAATCAGGAATCTGAATTGTTACATCTTGACCAAAAAAGGTGCATACCGCGGATTTTCCGGCAGCTGAAACCCCTTCTTCAATCTTGTTCGTGATTTTGTCGGCGCAACTCTTTAGCTGGTCTTGCTGTGTGTAGAGAGCCAGTGCCACCGCCGCCATGATTGCCACTGAGATCAACTTGCCAACCAGTGATTTGATAACCATGGCCAGCACCAAAGAGAGAAGAACGCTGGCACCAACGCCTCCAAGAGCGATATTTCGAAGTGTGTCTGCGGTGATAGCGATCATGTAACAAAGGTAGTCCGACTAGATTCGTCAGATATGGCAGTGCAAGAAATTCATGCAGAAGAACTGATGAAACAACGGAACAGCGGAGCGAATGCAGTTCTTGTGGATGTGCGGGAAGAACACGAGTACATCGCAGGGCATATCCCTGGCGCAATCAATATTCCTTTGTCGCAGATCGTTGATCGGGTAGACGAGATGAAGGGTCACGCCACCATGTACATCGTGTGTCAACTTGGTGGTCGCAGCATGCGAGCATGCGAGTTTGTTGAGTCCCACGGGATAGTGGCCATAAACATCGCGGGTGGCACCACGGCATGGGGTGATCTGGGTGGCGCTTTGGTGACTGGCGAACAGCCGGAGTGACTTTGCGCGTAATCGTCAGTCAAGATGAATTTGACTCCTTGGTTCGAACTTGGCAGTCGTGTTCGCGAATTGCATTAGACACTGAGTTTCATCGCGAGAAGAGTTATTTTGCTCGGTTGGCGCTATTGCAGATTGCGGATCCAAACGGAGTGCACCTGATTGATCCGACCAAGGTAGATATTGGTTCATTGGCGTCGCTTTATGAGGCAACCACTTTCGTTTTGCACGCATCACAGCAAGACCTTGAAGTTCTCTTCCGAGCCACGGGTCAAGTTCCGCAGACCGTAATTGACACTCAGTTGATCGCAGGGTTCATTGGACACTCCACACCATCACTATCAAATTTGGTTCAAGCAATCATTGGTGTGTCGCTACCTAAAGGAGATCGTCTAACTGACTGGTTCGCTCGACCACTTACGGACGATCAGATGAAATATGCCGCATCAGACGTTGAATATTTGCTTCATCTTGCCGAGCACCTGGAAGCTGAATTGAAGTCACGTAATCGTCTCGAGTGGGCGCGGGAAGCCTGTGCCGAGCTCTCCACCAGGCGTTATGAGCCGATAACGCCAGCCGATGCATGGATGCGTTTGAAAGATATGAAGACGCTCAATGGGCAAGCCCGTGCTGCAG
>CAIYHK010000116.1 GCA_903925985.1 uncultured Actinomycetes bacterium | reverse complement strand
GTCGGAGTCGGCAACCAGTGGCGGGGCAACAACGCCAACCTTCAGTGTCTCCGGTGCTGCGACGGCGGCGGAAGGCACCTCCGCGACGTTCACGGTCACGCTGAGTGCGGCGCTAACTGGCCCGACAAGCGTCAGCTACAGTTTGGCAGGTGTGGGTGGGGCCTCGACCACCGACGACATGACGCTGGCTGCCACGACGGGTACCTTGACTTTCGCCGCTGGTGTCACCACACAAACCGTCACCGTGCCGATCAACCTGGACGCGATAAGCCCTGAGACCGGCGAAGGCGTGAGCCTCACCTTGTCTTCACCGAGTACCGGAACGGCTGTTGCAACCAGCCCAACATCGACAACGATGCTGTCCGACGTGACGGGTCAAACCTTCGTGCTCACTTCGGCTGTGGATGCCTTGACCGGCAGCATGAGCAACGACGCGTTTTCCGGCATTTCTTCTTCCAACAATGGTGACAGAACCATTTCATCGGCTGACGCAATGGACGGCTCGGGTGGAACATCGGATGCGCTCACGATTCGTGATTGACAAGAGACTCACGACGAGTTCAAAGCGCTCCGGTTGAATTCCTTCAGGTGCTGAATGATTCGGGTGCTCCAGATAGTCCACCGCGGTGACATCAATTGCCATTGTGAAACCATCATCAGCAAGCTTCTTCATCACTTTGATGTAGCGCTCACGTTCAACGAACAAAACTCTTTGACCCAGAATTTCGCTCAGTGGACAGCCGTGCAATGACTCCATTACCGCCGGCCCCCGATTTCGATAACTCCCGAAGCCGAGTGGTCGTGCTGGATAGCGAACTGTGCGCCCGCACCAGTGACGGCGCGGCGCTTCAAGATTTCGTTTGATTCAATGAGGCCGTGAAGGGTTTCAATTGCGTGGATCAGAGTTTCGGGTGTTGGTGGGCAGCCCGGCGCATAGACATCAACTGGGACAACCTGATCTACGCCCTGGACAATTGCGTAGTTATTGAACATTCCACCACTTGATGCGCAGACACCCATTGAGATAACCCACTTGGGTTCCATCATCTGGTCATAGACCTGTCGCAACACGGGGGCCATCTTCTGGCTTACGCGTCCAGCAACGATCATGATGTCGGCCTGACGCGGAGAAGCGCGGAATACTTCCATGCCAAAGCGCGCCAGGTCATAGTGCGCGGCACCAGTGCCCATCATCTCAATGGCACAACATGCGAGTCCGAAGGTTGCCGCCCAACTTGAGCGCGAACGCGACCAATTGACGAGGTCTTCAATCTTGGCGGTCACAAAGTTGTGCTCAAGACCACCTAAACCATCATCGAGTACGTTGCGTGCAATTGACATCAGGCAGCCTCACCATCTTCATCAATGCGCCCTTCGGTTCCAACGCGTCGAATCGTTGAAGTCGTGGTGCGAGTAACTGCGTAAACAGATTCGTCATCAACGCGTCGATACTTCTGAATCGGACCCCAATCCAGTGCGCCGCGAGCGATCGCGTAAGCGAATGCCACAAAGAAGACAACTGAGAACGAAACCATCTCAAGCAATCCGTACAGACCGAGCGCACGATGTTCGAGTGCGTAAGGGAAAGCAAAGATGATTTCAATATCAAACATGATGAACAACATGGCCACGATAAAGAACGACACTGGAAAGCGTTCCGGTGGCTCCTTCGACGGCACGATTCCACATTCGTACGGCGCTTCTTTCGCAGTACTCGGACGCCTAGGTGCCAGCAAACGGGAGGCAACAAAACTCAATCCACCGAATAACACCGCGAGCACGGTCAGCGAGATGATCGGAAGATACTGACCCATGGAAGTGGAGTCCGTCTAAACCTTGGCCGGCACGGCGCTGCGATTCAACGCAACAACCTGGTCGCGCCGATGGAGCATCATGCACAACACGCCAAAGATCAGACCCGAACCCAAAGTGATGAACGCCGCAGGCTGACGACGTGAACCAAGATCACGCAACATCACGACATAGCGATGCGGTTGGGTTGAATCGATTACTGGTGTTGCCGGAGCCCTACCGGGTTCGGAAAGCTGAGGTTTGATCAACGCAATTTCAACAATTGCGTAATGGGGCTTGTGGAAGAAAGCAAAGAAGTCGAGCGAGTCGTTGATCTTTGGCCAACGCTCGCCGCCACGGGTAAATACAGACACCGCTTGGTACTCGCCTACTGCGAGTTCCTGGGCCTTGTTTTGGATGATGTCGTCTGCTGCAGCAATCGCCTGACCACGACCCGGATCTGATTCAGGAAGCTTTTCCCAGTCTGCAGTTTCAAGTGCTTCTTCCGCTGTAGCTGCTGCTTGAG
>CAIYHK010000115.1 GCA_903925985.1 uncultured Actinomycetes bacterium | reverse complement strand
GCGCAGTACGGCAAAAGCGCCAGCTAGACCCGTCAAAGGATCGCCCGAAGCGTCACCAGTGAACGCGGGGGTCTCGCGGTCACACAGCCCACCAGCGGCCGCGGCGTCGTCACCGAATGCAACTCTCGCGGAGTGGCGGCCATACCCAGTCACCGACAACCAAATGGATGTATGCCCAGACTCAAGAAACTCCCGTGGATCGATTCCTAGCTGTGCGAGTGCTCGTGGTCGTGAACCCTCAATCACTACATCACTTGAACTAATTAACTGGCGCAGACGTGAAGCAGCATCGCGAGCATTGAAATCAAGCGGCACTATCTCCTTGCCTGCGTTTAGATACTCAAAAAATTCTGGTGAACCAACGCGTGTGCCGTCAGGGCGCGAAGGTGACTCAACTTTCACAATGGTGGCACCAGCAGCGCCAAGAATCTTTCCGGCTAATGGCCCAGCCCACATCGGTGCGAGCTCTAGAACTCGAAGACTGGAAAGTGCATCTCCCACGAAGGGACTAAAGAACTCGGGCTGAATCGCGGGTGCTTCTACTGAGGGCGCTGTGGTTTCTCCCACAATTGCCAAAGGCATTCCGAGCAACTCCGCACGTTCACGAAGAGTGCTCATGCTCTTGGTGCGAAGCAGTTGTGCAACCCATTCCCATCGCTTCTTCACGTCACCCAATACGCCAATCGGTGCCTCTACTTCAAACAATGCTGGCAACATTTCGATGTCAGTGTCCCGAGCCAAAGGAAGGGCGACTACTCCATCAGTACATGGGATGAGTTTGGTTGCACCGCCGAAACTAAACCCATCGACTCGCGCTCCAAGACCCATGATCTGCATCCGGTCCGTCAGACTTGCGCGACCAAAGCCCAGTGGCTTCCTTGTTGCCTGATCAATCCATTTACCGATCTGTATTGCTGCATTTTCAGCCGGCGAGTCAGCAACTATCTGACCTTTCGGGCAGGTACCTGCGAGCACTTCACCAACGAGTGTGCGCGGGTCTAAGTTCATCCCATTGATCTTTCCATGATCCCCGCAGAAGAGTTCATTGAGGTGGTTGGCTCGGGCCTGGCCCACCTTCGCTTTGGTGTCGGCGTAGGCACCGGGGCCGTTGTGCTCACTGGCAAAATCGCCCCGTTTGACCACGACATCCACGACGCAATGAGTGCGTTGCCTTTTGTGATTCTTGGTACTGAAAATGAACATGCCGACATTTGCGATGTTCTCATCGAGAACGACCTAGATCTTGACGAAATTCGCGCATCCCTCGCCATATCTCCCCTGGCATGCATCACGCTCGCATCGCTGCTACGTGGAGTTGACTCACGGAGCGTAGAAGAGAGCTTGGTCGCAGAATCAGCCGCTTATTCGGTTTTGCAAGGGGGACCAGAATTTCAGGATTGGCGGGAACGCACACCAAAAAAACAAGTGGATGACTCCACTGACTCGCCATTATTAGTGGTGAACGATGGCGACCTACTGCATATTTCTTTCAATCGTCCACATCGACACAATGCGTTCAACACCGCGTTGCAGGCTGCATTTGTTAATGCCCTAACAATCGCAACCGCTGATGAATCACTTCGAGTGCTAGTGGATGGTATCGGCCCATCGTTTTGCAGTGGAGGTGACCTAGACGAATTTGGTGACCGACCAGACACCGCTACATCACATGTTGTTCGACTAACCCGCAGCGCAGGACGCCTACTTTGTCAGTTGGGTAATCGTGTTGAATTCAATATCCATGGGGCGTGCATGGGGGCTGGAATCGAATTGCCGGCCTTTGCACCGTCGGTTGCGGCAAGAGATGACATTCGTATCGCTTTACCCGAGATTCGTTTGGGACTAATTCCTGGCGCCGGCGGGACCGCAAGCTTGCCGCGTCGCATAGGGCGACACCGCACAGCTTTGCTCGGCTTGACCGCACGGACAATTGATGCCTCAACTGCACTTTCATGGGGATTGATCGACACCATCGTCTAGTTTGCAAACATGCGTTTGCGAATTTTTACTGAGCCACAACAGGGTGCAACCTACGACGATCTCCTTCGTGTTGCCCAAGCTGCCGAGAGACTTGGTTTCGATGCCTTTTTTCGCTCCGACCATTGGTTGAGCATGGGCGGTGTCGAAGGGAGGCCCGGCCCATCAGACGCATGGATCACACTGGCAGGTATCGCCCGCGAAACCAGCACAATTCGACTCGGCACACTCGTCAACTCCGCAACCTTCCGTATTCCTGGACCACTTGCGATCGCCGTGGCAAACGTTGACCAAATGTCCAATGGTCGAGTTGAGTTGGGTCTTGGTGCTGGCTGGTACGACGACGAACACAAGGCCTACGGAATTCCATTTCCAGCGGTCAAGGAACGCTTTGACATTCTTGAAGAGCAACTCGAGATCATCGATGGACTCTGGCGAACACCCGACGGCGAAAAGTTCAACTTCGTTGGGAGCCATTACTCAGTCACTGACTCGCCAGCCTGGCCTAAACCAATTCAGTCCCCGCCCCCGATCATCATCGGCGGATATGGGCCGCACCGCACACCACGGCTTGCTGCACGTTTCGCTGCTGAATTCAACATGCCGTTTCCACTGATTGACATGTACACCGCGCAAGTTGAACGCGTAAAGGCTGCTTGTGTCGCAATTGACCGTGATCCGCGCACGATGAAATTCACAGTGGCACAGATAGTGGTCTGCGGTGCGAACGAATCTGAAATAGCACGCCGTGCAAAAGCAGTCAATCGTGAACCCGATGAGCTCCGTAAGAATGGGTTG
>CAIYHK010000114.1 GCA_903925985.1 uncultured Actinomycetes bacterium | reverse complement strand
GTGTGCTCGATTGCCATTGCCCATGGCGCATGCACAGGGGTACCAAACGGCGAGAGAAGACACACTCTCCAATCACCGATCTCATCACGGAATCGCTCAATCACAATGGTTCGATCGTCAGGCACAACCCCGGTGGACTCTGCTTGTTCGGTGAGGTACGAAAGCAGATTCTTTGCCGCCAACTCGTCTAACGAGTGCTGGTCTTGTAGGAGCTGCATTGCTTCGGTGGGTTTGGTGTCGCGCACGGTACGGATGAATTCACCTACTGCGCGGCCGAGTTCAATGGGCCGCCCGGGCTGATCGCCATGCCAAAACGGCATCCGACCCGGCACCCCAGGTGCGGGGCTTACGACTACCCGATCAAAAGTGATGTCCTCAATGCGCCAGGTGGATGCCCCCAAAATGAAGGTCTCACCAGGGCGAGTCTCATAAACCATCTCTTCGTCCAGCTCGCCGACACGAGTGCCATCAATCAAGAACACGCCGAATAAACCGCGATCAGGGATCGTGCCACCGTTGGTAACTGCCAACCGCTGCGCTCCTTCGCGGGCACGAATTTTTCCGTTCACACGATCCCACACAATGCGAGGCTTCAAACTCGCAAACTCATCGCTTGGATAACGACCAGCCAGTAGATCCAGAAGATTATTCAACTGTTCGTCAGATATTTCGTGGAAGCCTGCGCATCGGCGCACCATGAGTGCGAGTGCACTCACTTCCATCTCACCTGCAATGGAGAGGTGGGCAACAATTTGCTGTGCAAGAACGTCAAGGGAGTTGCGCAGAAAACGTGTGGTCTCAATTTCACCGGTGACCATGCGTTTGGCCACAACCGCAGCTTCAACTAGGTCTCCACGATGTTTGGGAAACATGCGCCCACGGCTTGGCTCACCAACTTGGTGACCTGCGCGCCCAACTCGCTGGAGGCCACGGCTTACAGCACCTGGTGATTCAACCTGAATCACCAGATCTACTGCGCCCATGTCAATGCCGAGTTCAAGGCTTGAAGTCGCAACGATCGCACGGACTTCTCCACGCTTCAATTGATCTTCAATTAGCACGCGTTGTTCACGCGCCAAAGAGCCATGGTGAGCACGCACAAGATCCCCTGCGGTTTCTTCGTGCACTTCGGTCTCAATTGCAAGCTCATTGATCTTTGCGGCAAGACGCTCTGATTGACGACGTGAATTGCAAAAGATGATCGTGCTCTTATGCTCAAGGATTAGCTCAAGAATGCGCGGGTAGATACTCGGCCAGATGCTCGTGCGCCGCGGCGCGAGTGCAACCGATGCCGGGCCGCTGTGAAGCGCACCGAGTGTTGGCGGTTGAGGCCGACCCAGATCGCCCATGTCTTCAACTGGCACGACTACCTGAAGATCGAGCTCCTTACGCACACCCGCATCAACAATTGCGACCTCGCGGCGCACACCATCAGATGTGTAGCCACCAAGAAAATGTGCGATTTCCTCCAGCGGTCTTTGCGTGGCAGACAAACCAATTCTCTGTGGTGGTACTCCGCAGACTTCTTCAAGACGTTCTAATGACAACATGAGATGTGCACCACGCTTAGTGGCCGCCATCGCATGGATCTCATCGATGATGACGGTGTCAACATTTGCCAGAGTGGATCGGGCTGCCGAAGTGAGCATCAGATAGAGGCTCTCTGGTGTGGTGATCAAAAGATCAGGTGGGTTCCGCACCAAAGCTTGGCGCTCTTTCGCACTCGTGTCACCTGTGCGCATCCCGACGATTGGAGTGTGGAACTCGTGTCCGAGTCGTTCGGCCGCGTGTGCGATTCCAGCAAGCGGTGCACGCAGATTTTTCTCGACGTCAAATGCAAGAGCTCGCAATGGTGAGATATACAAAACACGAGTGCGGGCACTTGCACTCGGTGATGGTGTGCTCACCAGTGAATCAATGCTCGATAGGAATGCAGCAAGTGTTTTACCGCTTCCAGTTGGGGCACAGATCAAAGTGTGTTTGTGATTCTTGATTGCGTGCCAACCACCACTTTGAGCATCAGTTGGCGACGAAAAGGTGGAGGCAAACCACTGCGCAACGGCAGGTGAAAACCGATCCAACGGCGCGGGGACAGTGTCATCTGCCATGGGCGAAGGGTACACACCGGAAGTATCATCTAAGGCATGCCGAATCCTGGAGAGCACCACCCAGCCTTCGAGGAATACTGCGAATGCATTTTTGAGCTCATGGAGGACGGTTTCGAGGTCATCCAAGCCCGGATTGTGGAGCGTCTTCGGGTCTCACGGCCCTCGGTCTCAGAGATGATTCACCGCCTTGAGCGTGAAGGCTTGATCACACTCGATGCTGGGCGAATTGATCTCACGGATTCAGGGCTCGCACTTGCCGAGAGAGTTGTGCGCAAACACCGGCTAGCGGAACGCTTCCTGACCGAGATTCTTGGTCTTTCGTTTGCTACGGCGCATCGCGAGGCTGGCCGTTGGGAGCATGTGATGAGTGACGAAGTGGAACAAGCAATGAATCGCGTTCTCGGTCACCCGTCAACCTGCCCACACGGCAATCCAATCCCAGGCACCAAAGGAAACGTCGGGGCCTTGGTCCGGCTCGGTGAGATTGCTGCTGGTGACACCTTCACCGTTAAGCGAATTCCTGAAGAGTTGGAGTTCACTCCCGGCATGTTGGATTTTCTTGAGACAAATGGTCTGGTACCCGGATCTTCTGGCCGCGTTATTGATCAGACCAAAGATGGGGGTCGAGTGATAACCGTGCAAGATCGGGACGTCACGGTCGACCCTTACGCAGTAGCTCGAATTTTTGTCGAGGCATAAGCACATGAAATCACGTGTGTTACAAGGTTGCTTGTTCGCAGTTGCCATTGCTTTGACAGCTGGCTGCTCAACTACCTACGACACCGGCGCCACATCCACAACCACGGTGTCAACAACTACGACCTTGCCTAAAGGCACAACCGAGGAATTACTGGCCAACATTCTGAGTGCAGTTACCGGACTCGGTGATGCAATTGTCGACGATTCGGCTGACGCAAAAGAGCGGCTTGCCTACATCAATGCGAACTGGAAGGTTGTCCAAGAAGATTTTGGCAATCTCACAACCGATGATGTCGATCCCCTTTCGCGTCTCGTTGGCCTAGCGAACACCGCTGTTACGCGCAAGCGACCCGCGGATGCCGACAAAGCGCAGAAGTTCATGCCAGCAGTGATTGAAGCGCTGCTGGAAAAGCTCTGACCTAGAGCATCGCCTCTGGCAGTGGCTTACTGTGCACAATCGTTAGTCGTTGAGTTGCGCGTGTGAGCGCCACATACAAACCACGCAGACCCATTGCACGATCGGCAACAATCGCTGCGGGTTCAACAACCACAACACCATCAAGTTCCAGGCCCTTCACGAGACTCACAGGGACAACATTGATGTCGTGGCCGATGCCGTGGAGTCCAGCATGGCCATGCGCAATGCCACTGGCCCGCAACGCTGTAGCAATCTCAGCAACCATCGAATCCGGGCAGACAATTGCAAGGTTGCGCCCTGGAACCTCTGACTCCATCACTGAAGTTTGTTGCAAAACTTCAGCAACAAGTTCGTCGCCTTCGCCGACCCTGACAATCGCAGGCGCTGCGTCACCTTCACGCACGGCAGTGGGTGCACGCAATCCGGGACTGGCCACAGCCATGACCTTGTCGGCAATGGCCATGATCTGGCCGGGAATGCGATACCCAACCGACAATCCAATTACACGCGGCTCTTTCTTATTGGGCAGATATGCAAGAACATCCTCCCAATCTCGCGGAGCAAGTGGTCCCGTTGCCTGAGCAATGTCGCCCACGATGGTCATCGAACCATTGAGCGAACGACGCGACGCCATTCGTAGCTGCATCGGTGTGAGGTCTTGCACTTCGTCAATCACTACGTGTCCGAAAGTGCGAATCTCGTCGGACTCATCTGATTTTCCATTTTTGCCGGGCTTGGGTCCGAGTATCTCGCGTGCCTCGTCTAGCAATGCAACATCTGCGTTACTCCAACGGGCTTCTTCAAGTGATGAAGCGCGTTCACGGAACAGTGCCAGGTATTCATCTTCATGCAGGATCGGTGTAGCAGCCAGTCGCAACAGCGCCTTTGAACCAAACAGGTCATGCAACAGCTGTGTTGGCGACAAAACCGGCCACATGCGTTCAAGTGCCATCCGCATGTCAGGGTGGCCACGCAATTGGTCCTTCACGTCGTCAACCACATCTTCATCGGTCCGCCAAGTGGCAGCGAGTGCAGAAAACACTTCATTTTCGACCCACCGCCTCGCAGCATTATGCGAGCGAAAGCGACGACGCGCAGCCTTAACTATGCGTGCTGTCTCTTCTTTACGTAAACGGATAAATCCAGTGCGGTAAGGAAAAACAAGATCTTCCTTCAAGGGGCGTTGGCGATCGATCATTGCTTTGTGAATCACCGCACACATGCGGTCACTCCCCTTCACACGCTCGGCGATCAAAGAATCAACTGCACCAAATTCGGCATCAGGGATTAAGTCAGCGAGTACGACTTGTTCCACTCCTGATTCCCCAAGTGATGGCAGTACTTGCTCGATATAGCGCAGGAACACTCGGTTCGGGCCGATGACTAATACCCCTTGGTCCTCGAGCGGGAACCGATGCGTGTAGAGGAGATATGCGGCGCGATGCAATGCAACAACCGTCTTGCCCGTGCCTGGCCCACCTTGGACTACAAGAACTCCGGACTTTGAGGACCGAATGATTTCATCCTGCTCAGACTGAATCGTTGCCACGATGTCACCGAGCTGCCCAGTGCGACCACGCTCAATCGATGCCAACAAGGTGTTGTATCCGCGCAGCCCGGTTTCGTTTGTGAGTACCAAGCCGTCATCGTGCCCAACTCCGAGGTGTCCTTCACCAAACAGCTCGTCTTCAATGCCGAAAAGCTTTCCGCCCTCGACCACAAAATGGCGACGACGCGCAAGGCCCATCGCATTACGGCCCGTCGCACGATAGAAAGGCTCGGCGACTGGAGCTCGCCAGTCCACGACAACGGGTTCACGATTTTCATCCGAGACCGCGAGCCGACCGATATGAAAACTCTCGATGCCGTCATCTTCAATGCGGTCTATGCGCCCAAAAACCAACGCCGCGTTT
>CAIYHK010000113.1 GCA_903925985.1 uncultured Actinomycetes bacterium | reverse complement strand
TTGCGTCGCGCGATCAGACTCGAGCAGGCCCTTGGCACTACAGCACGTATCTATTACAAAGACGAAAGTGTGTCACCAGCGGGATCGCACAAGCCGAATACCGCCGTGCCACAGGCGTACTACAACTCCAAAGAAGGCATCAAGCGATTGACCACTGAAACGGGAGCAGGGCAGTGGGGAACTGCGCTTTCGTTTGCGTGCGCACAGTACGGCATTGACGCAAAGGTCTACATGGTTCGCAACAGTTTTGAAGCTAAGCCGTATCGCAAAATCATCATGGAGACTTGGGGTGCTGAGTGTGTGCCTTCACCAGTTGACGATCCATCATCACCTGGTTCGCTTGGTATGGCGATTTCTGATGCCGTGCGTGATGCGGTGAGTCGCGATGACACGCACTATGCACTTGGATCAGTTCTGAATCATGTTTTGCTTCATCAGACCATCATTGGTTTGGAGGCTCGAGAGCAATTGGCAATGGCAGGCGAGAAGCGCCCCGATGTTGTAATTGCACCGTGCGGTGGCGGATCAAATCTCGGTGGCGTTGCCTTGCCATTCATGGAAGACAAAGAAGTGCGCCTACTCGCAGTTGAGCCGCTGAGTTGCCCAACCCTCACTCAGGGAACCTATGGATATGACTTCGGTGATACCGCAGGAATGACTCCAATGATGGAGATGTACACACTTGGTGCTGACTTTATGCCGCCGACCATTCATGCCGGTGGACTCCGCTATCACGGCGATGCTCCAATCATCTCGTCGCTTGTGCATTCGGGTCGTATGGAAGCGATTGCCTACCCGCAGTCGAAGACATTCGAAGCAGCAGCATTGTTCGCCAAAGTGGAAGGGCGTTTGCCCGCCCCAGAGTGTGGACATTCAATCCGTGGGGCAATTGACGAGGCATTGGCAGCCAAAGAAGCAGGCGATGACCGTGTGATTCTCTTTAACTACTGCGGTCACGGTTTCTTGGATCTCGCTGCGTACGACGACTACAACCAAGGACGCATGATCGACGCCTGAGTCAGGCGATTAAAAAGTCGAACTCAGATCGGCCCAGAGATCCTCAGGATCCTCTAGACCAACCGAGAGACGCAAGAGCCCAGGCGATACGCCAGCAGCGGCCAATTCGGCGGGGTCGGTGCCTGCATGGGTGCTGGTTGCGGGATGGCAGATAAGTGTCTCGGGCCCACCAAACGAAGTCGCAAGGCGTATCAACTTAAGTGAGTCCATGGTTTTGGTCGCCGCTGCGAGACCGCCTTTCAATTCGAAAGACAATATCGTGCAACTTTGGTCAAGCATCCTCTTGGCGAGTTCGTGTTGAGGATGGGATTCGCATCCGAGATAACGCACGTGGCTAATTGCCGGATGTGATTCCAATTGTCGTGCAAGGGTCAATGCAGTTGCGCTCTGATGTTTCGTGCGCAAAGGCAGAGTTCTGATGCCTCGCAGTGCGTTATGCGCATCGTATGGAGATGGTGCCGCACCGTGCACTACTGAGTATGCCCAAATCGCATCAATCAGTTCAGCCTCACCAGACACCACGCCAAGTGTTGCATCGTTATGCCCGGCTATGCCTTTGGTTGCTGAATGCACCACTAGGTCTATGCCGTGTTCGATGGGACGCAATGCAACAGGTGTAGCCACGGTGGAGTCCACGAGTTTGAACGGCCCTTTAATCTGCGTAAGTGCTGCCAGATCGACAATATCCAGCATCGGATTAGAAGGTATTTCAGCGATAACAAGCATGGTCTTGCCGGGACGCACTGCTTCAGCAAAAGCGGAAGGTGATGTGCCATCGACAAAGGTGACGTCGATGCCAAAGCGCGGGCATGCTGCCTCTAGGAAAGTGCGAGTGCCACCGTAAAGCTGTTTTTGCGCCACGATGTGATCTCCGTTGGAGCAGAGCGCAAGAATCGTCGACGCTATTGCGCCCATGCCGGAGCCGAAAGCCAGTGAGGATTCAGCACCTTCGAGTACGGCCATTGCTTCTTCAAACGACCGGACGGTTGGATTCGAATAACGGCTGTACAGGCCGCCTACACGCATGCCAGTTGCCTTGGCTGCCATCTCGGCGAGATTGTTTGACTCCCATGTGGTTGAGGGGGTCAACGGATTAACAAGTGATCCATTCGTATCGCGTCCGGCGACTATCGCATCTGTATCTCGGCCGAAGGGCATTTAGCGATAGTAGTTGTGGCGAATTGGAAGTGCTCAGCCCATTATTTGGGCGTTGGACCAACTGACGATGCGCTCATCGGGGGTGAACCTGATGGTGACTGATTTGGCGTAAGTGGCTTTCGCGCTATCGGGCATTGCGGAGGTCTTGGTCCGGTATGCCCCGTACTTAACATCCATGGCTTCGCGAATTCTCTGCGCCAGTTCATCGGAAACTTCAGGCATGTCTGAAGTGCCCGTGAGGTGAACCGCTTTGAGCTCGCGCCAGAGTTCACCTGATTCAACCAGGAATGAAGAGCGCGGGTTATTCCCGATTCGTACCACCTTCTTGGAGCGCTCGGGTGTGCTCATCCAGATGATGTTGTCTAGAACTACATACCAAACCGGCAGAGCAATTGGAGTCCCATCTTTTTTGAGTGTGGTGTAGACACCCGTGTGCGAGTTGGTAACCATCTCCCAGGCTTCTTCGGGGGCGAGCCTGACACCGCGTTTCTTCTTCTCAGGAGTTTCTGACATTTCCTAGGCCTTCAGCTCTTCGCGAATAACTCGGCGCAGTACTTTGCCGGTGTCGTTGTAGGGG
>CAIYHK010000112.1 GCA_903925985.1 uncultured Actinomycetes bacterium | reverse complement strand
CGGATTAGTCCGTCTCACTTCAACTGGCTCTCTCGATGCGGTGATTCCGTTGAATGAGAATGCCACTCTTAACACGGGTGCACGTGCGGGTTCAACCGTAAAGAGAATCTATGCAATTCATGTTCTCCCTAATGGAAAGATTCTTGTTGGCGGAGACTTCACTCATTGGAGCGGAACTGCAACTGGAGCTATCACTGCGTTGAGCATCTCGAGTCCCGCTCCTACTGTCACATCGGTATCGCCAACATCTGGACCAATTGGTGGCGGCACGTCAATCACGGTGAGTGGTACTGGTTTCGCAGCCGGCGCGACAGTAACAATCGGAGGATCAGCGTGTTCGTCAATCACCGTGGTGTCAGCAACGTCTTTAACCTGTACGACACCCGCGGGTTCTGCAGGTACGGCGAACATTGTTGTGACTAATTCGGATTCGCAGTCCGGAACAGGCACGAATCTATTCACCTTCGTACCACCTCCCACGGTTTCATCTATTTCTCCAGCTGCTGGTGCAAACACTGGTGGAGTAGCTGTGACAATCACAGGAACTGGTTTCCTCCAAGGAGCGACTGTTTCTATTGGTTCTTCGTCGTGTGCCTCCGTGACCGTCGTGTCATCAACATCCATTACGTGTACGACAACATCTGGATCAGCAGGAACCGCCACCGTCACCGTGACAAATTCCAATGGTCAGTCAGGATCATTGGTTGGTGCGTTTGCGGTTACGACGACGACCACAACCACGACGACCACAACGACCACAACCACGACGACAACAACAGCGCCTACGACATCGACGACACCGAATTCGAATACAGGTGTCGGAGTCTCTGCGGGACCGGCACCAACACTGGTGACGTCATCAAATCAAGCGGCCCTCGAAGCGGAGCCGGGCGAAGCAGTCGCACTCATTAATGGACGTCCAGTGCAAGTGGAAGTTGTGTCCGTACCTGCAGTTGCAACTCCCACTGAAGAACTGCGAGTTGCGCAGAACATCGTTGCCACAATCAATAGTCTCTTGCCGACTGGCGCTACTAACTCGATTCGTGCAATCTCTACCCCAACGGGTGCTGAGCTAACAGGGATGATGGTGAATCCCGATGATCCGCGAGAGAAGCTAAACGTACCAATTGAGGCGGTCAAGCTAATCAAAGCTGGCGAGAACGCAGCAGTTCTCTTGACTGGTTTGAACCAAACAAATCTTCCAGCAACATCCGACGCGAAGGGTGCACTTGAAGTAACGCGTGGTGGAATAGTTGCAGCGCGTGCATACGGGTTGCCTGGCTCTGAAACCGGTGAGATTGTCCTCATGTCCACACCGCGTCTGTTGAAGACGTTCACGGTGGGTGCAAACGGCACCTATGTAGGTCAGGTCCCGCTTCCTACAAATATTTCATTCGGTAGCCACACCGTTGTAATGGCCACCAAGAATGCGAAGGTCAGCCTTGGCATCAAGTTGGTACGTACTCGTATGCAATTCCGTGTTAACAAAGTTATTAGTACTCGTCTCTTCAAGAACCGTGCCAAAGTGAAGGCTGATGGTGGCAAAGTTACCGTCAGCGCCCGTGGTCGTTGCAAGGCGAATAGCAAGCGAATCGTCATGGCGAAGAAGCCAGGCGGTTGCTACATCACGGTTCGCCAGGCAGCTAAGGGCTCATATAAGTCGGTGTACTACCGATTCACGGTTTCGGTTGTGCGCAAACTTCCAAAGAAGACAACTGTTACTGCGCGAAAGTAGTCATAACGACGTGATGTAATCAAGGAGAGCGGACAGTCCCTGTTCGAAGGCATTGTCCGCTACCTTCTTCACGTCTTTTTCGGATTTCGCAACCGCGTCAAAGGCGGTCGAGTCAAAAGCTCTGTATCGATTTCTTCGTATTGAGTAGTTGTCAGGCGAGCCGATGAAGTCTTGACAACATGATCCAAGCACGAATCCCTCGAGCATTTGGTAGGCCATCGGAATGCGTTTTGCGGGCACACCAAGAAGTTCAAGATCTTTGGCGATCCCCACGCTCATTCGAAAGCCAGCCATGGATTGACCAGTGCTGTAGACGGTGGCTACGCCTACATCGGGATGTTTTTCAAATTGCGAACGTGTGCATCTTGCGCGATCAACAATTCTCTCGCGCGCCTCAGCGAGTTTCTGGTTGAGAGAGTTCTCAATCATCTGAAGAAATCTGTCCACCATTGCGTAGACGAGGTCCTCTTTGGTGGGGAAGTGTCGATAGACGGCGGTGGCATCGATATCCATAAATGCACCAAGTGACCGCATGGTCATCGCATCTATCCCGTGAGAATCCACGTAGTCAATGGCGGCTGTGACGTAATCGTCTTTTTTCAAATTTCCTCGAGCGATGCCTAAATGGTAGTGAACAATCAATACAACCTTGGGTTTCGTCCTAGGTGGTGCGTCGAAGTCGCGTGCAACTATCCTTGAGGACTGTTGTCGCCCTAAAGTCATTCCCATGGCATCGTCATTGACGGAAGAAGACAGAAAAGCAATTCGCGAGCGGTATCGCCACGAGCGTGATAAGCGCATTCGTACCGATGGAAACCAGCAGTATCTGCAACCAGAAGGTCGATTTGCGTCGCTGCTCGATGACCCGTACGTGCAGGTAGCTCCGCGTGAGCCTGTAAATGATGAAGTTGATGTGCTG
>CAIYHK010000111.1 GCA_903925985.1 uncultured Actinomycetes bacterium | reverse complement strand
ACCCGTTACGGTAAGAAGCCAACGATGCACCTGATACCTCGATGTGGGGTGCGAATGTTGGAATCAGGCATTACCGAGATTGATCTCACAGCCGAGAACATAAATGCATCGAAGGGACTACAAGGGGGCATGTCTGCGTTTGCTGGCGAGTACGCCGCCGAGTCATTGCTAGCGCCTGGTGAAGCCCTTATTGATTGTGATGTTCGCTATCTTTCTGGAATCCGAACAGGACCTGCACGTGCATATGCCAAGCGGATCGCGCCGAATCTAATTCGAGTAGAAATCAAAGACCACGGCAAGGACGACCGAATGTGCGTGCTTGCCACATTTAGAACAGGAGCATGGTGATGCATGTATCAGTAGATCGAGATCTCTGCACTGGACACGGGCGCTGCTACGTACTCGGCCCGGATGTTTTTGACGCCGATGAGAGTGGCTACTGCGTGGTGAAAGTGAGCGAGGTTGATGGAGATCTTCTCGAACAGGCACGCATCGGCATGAACAACTGCCCAGAGGACGCGATCAAGATCTCCTGACCTTGTGTGTCAGTGCTTGAGCGGTTCAGCGATCGGCCGAACCATTGATTCTTGGGCAAAACTAGCCACCATCTGACCGCTCGGGTTGTAGACATCTCCCCGACCAAATGCACGACCACGCGCCAAGATCGGACTGTGCTGACTGATCAGGCACCAGTCGTTGATGTCACATTCACGATGGAACCACATTGAATGCGAAGTGACCGCGGTGTGAATTTTCTGAGTGGAGTCCGCTTCAGAAAGTTCAGGGATCGGACGCAATGCGGTACCAATGATCGTGAGATCCGTTGAGTGAGCGATGAGACCTTGGTGATACCTCTGGTCCTCAGGAAGTTTTCGATCATCAACCTTCACCCAAAATGCAAAGTCCGCCGGGCCCACTTTGCGATCGCTCAATTCGACACCATCCACTACACGAGTGGCGAATGGCATCATTCCCAGATCTCGCTCGGGGTGATCTTCGGGCTTGCCAAATGATGGTGCCGGATCTTGATTTTCAAAGCTTTCATCAGGCGCATGCATCTGCACATTGGCCACGAAAAAGACCTTGCCTTCTTGGGCGGCAGAAATTCGGCGTGTGGAGAAGCTGCGACCATCATGCGGTGATTCCACAACGAACTCCAGTGGAGCATTCACAGTGCCTTCACGTGGAAAGTATGCATGAAGTGATTTAACTGTTTTGCCTGGTGAGGTTGCATGTCCAAGCGCAACCGCTTGAGCCAACAACTGACCACCGAAAATTCGGTAATACGCAAGATCAAGATTTGATGCGCTCCAGACACCTTCACGTACTTCAGATACGTTCATACAGTCCAGCAGAGAGTCAAGTGAAAAATTCGGCATAGTTCCGCCCTTACTTACTTAGTGCGATGCTTGTTCAAGATGGGCGCGAGCGGCGCTCACAGAACCAGTGAAATCAACACGGCCATGCGCCATTACAACAACACTGTCCGCGATGTTGAGGGCATGGTGAACGTGCTGTTCGATAATGAGTAGCGATGTACCACTCTTCTTGATCTCGGCTAGCGCGCGATAAACGTCGTCGATAACCATCGGAGCCAGGCCGAGAGAAAGCTCATCACCGATGAACAACTTTGGTTGGGTCATGATCACACCAGCCAATGCGAGCATGCGCTGCTCTCCACCCGAAAGGGTTCCAGCAATTTGATGACGCCGCTCAGCTAGGCGTGGGAACAATCCAAATGCCCGCTCAAGTCTTTCTGTGTCCCTGGAGACAGCACGATCGCCAGACATCAAGATGTTCTCTTCAACAGTGAGTGTGGCAAATACCGAACGACCCTCGGGTGCATGAAAAACGCCGGCGCGCGCGAACTTGAATGCGCGCTTCTTCTT
>CAIYHK010000110.1 GCA_903925985.1 uncultured Actinomycetes bacterium | reverse complement strand
TTAACTGATAAGCCCCACCGGACAGGACACGCCCGTGCCACCGATACCGCAATATCCATTGGGGTTCTTGCCGAGATACTGCTGGTGATACGGCTCGGCGTAGAAATAGTCGGTAAGTGGCGCAATCTCGGTGGTTATCTCGCCATAGCCAGCAGCGGTCAACTGCGCTTGGTAGGCGTCACGCGTGGCAATTGCAGCTTCACGTTGTTCGGCGTTGGCGAAATAAACGGCGCTGCGATATTGCGTACCAAAGTCGTTGCCTTGGCGCATTCCTTGAGTGGGGTCGTGGTTCTCCCAAAAAGTTCGCAGGATCACGTCTCGTGACACGACGCCTGGATCGAATACGACGAGCACTACTTCCGTATGGCCGGTCAAACCCGAACACACCTCTTCATAGGTTGGGTTGGGCGTATAGCCACCCGCATATCCAACCGAGGTGGAATACGCGCCTGGTAGTCGCCAAAAAATACGCTCCGCTCCCCAAAAGCAACCCATGCCAACCACAAGTGATTCCATGTGCTTTGGCCACGGACCACTCAGCGGGGTGCCGAGCTCGAAATGTTCGGCAGGAATCGGCATTGATTGATCAGTGCGCCCTGGCAGGGCATCTTCGGGGTTCACCATCGAGGGCATGCGTCGACCAAACATGCCCTCACGCTACTTGCGCAACGAGACGTCCGATTCAAGACGCGCCTGATTTTCGATCATCAGTGTTATGACTCGAATGAACTCTGCTATGTGTTCATCAAGATCAGTTCCCGGAGGAAGTTTCGCTACTAGTGGGCCGTCAATCAGCAACGCCGAGAAGCCGTGGGCCTGCGACCAAAGGACCGATGCCCACACTGCTTTTTCATCGGTGCTCAGAGGACGAGCAAATGCTCGCTCCACCACCACCTCTAGCGTGTTGAATCCCCGATCGGCGGCGATACGTGTGGCTTCATGAGTGTTAGTACCGCAAATGTCCTGACGAAACATGACACGAAAATGTCCTGGGTACTGACGCGCGATGCCCACATACGCCTCGAGGCATTCGCTTAAATGATTTCCGTCGCGCGCGAGAACTGCGTTCATTGCGTCAGCAAGCTTGTTGAATCCATCTTCAGCAATCGATGCAAAGATTCCAGAACGATCACCAAAATGGTGGTACGGCGCCTGGTGGCTTAGCCCTGATCTTCGGGCCACTTCCCGCATCGATACAGCGTCGGGCCCCTCGGTGGCGCAGATTTCCACCGCTGCTGCCAAGACCTCACTGCGAACATCCATTCCCAAAGGGTACTTGACACTGTCAAGCACGGAGGTTAGACAATGTCAAGTATGGATATCAGTACCAACTCACAAGCCACCCTTGAAGCTCAGAATCCAAAGCGGTGGTGGATTCTCCTGGTTCTCAGCGCGAGTGTGTTCATGGTGGTTGTCGACAACCTCATTGTGAACGTTGCACTCCCCACTCTTCAACGCGAACTAGATGCATCAACCACCTCACTGCAGTGGATCGTTGATTCCTATGCTCTCGTTTTCGCATGCCTACTTCTCGCCGGAGGAGGTTTGGGCGATCGATTCGGACGTAAACGATCTCTGCAAATCGGTTTGATTCTTTTTGCAGTGTTCAGTGCGATTGCGGCATTTGCTGAATCGAGTTCACAACTGATCATCTGGCGCGGCGCGATGGGCATCGGTTCAGCACTTGTGTTCCCTGCCACGCTTGCAATCATCACCAACGTGTTCACCGATCCGATCGAGCGCGCAAAAGCAATTGGTCTTTGGTCTGCGGTGTCTGGAATGGCGGTGGCTTTTGGGCCAGTTGTCGGCGGATTTTTACTTGAGCACTTCTGGTGGGGTTCGGTGTTCTTGGTGAATGTGCCAATTGTTGCAATTGCATTGATCGCTGGGCATTTCCTTGTGCCCGAATCGCGTGACACAACTCATGGTCGATTTGACAGTGTTGGCACACTGCTTTCGGTGGGTGCCGTCGGCGCCCTTGTCTATGTGGTGATTGAGTCGCCGCACTGGGGTTGGGGAAGCTTTGCGTCCAATTCAGGTTTTGTACTCGCAATCGTGTTGTTTGCTCTATTCATTCGCCATCAACAGCATCGAGACAATCCGCTGCTGGAACTTCAGTTCTTTAAGAATGCGCGCTTCAGTGCAGCAACAGCAGCAATCGGAATTGCGTTTTTGTCTCTGTTTGGTTTCACGTTCCTTGTCACGCAGTATTTCCAGTTTGTGCGTGGCTATGACCCCCTTGAATCCGGCATTCACACGCTCCCCTTCGCCATCGGTGCGGGAATCACAGCTCCTATTGCCGCGCGGCTAGCGCTGCGAATCGGAACAAAACGTGTTGTCGCCACTGGTCTGTTCTTTATGTCAATCGGTTTCGGATACGCAAGTACCTTTGAACCCGATACCGCCTACTTCGGCCCAATCATCATCTCGATGTTGTTCATGGCGTGTGGTCTATCTCTTGTGACTTCGCCGAGCACCGATGCGGTAATGGGTTCACTACCGCGCGAAAAAGCCGGTGTGGGTTCAGCGGTAAACGATGTATCGCGAGAGTTCGGTGGCACTCTCGGTGTCGCAGTAACCGGCTCAATCTTTGTGAGCCTTTACTCACCACGATTGGTTGACCGATTCGAAGCAATCCCTGGTCTCGTTGCTTCGGTGCCGCCAGAT
>CAIYHK010000109.1 GCA_903925985.1 uncultured Actinomycetes bacterium | reverse complement strand
TTGCGCTTGCTGCATCGGATTCGGCAGCTCACCTGCACTTGTATGGCAAGAGCGAGGCGAAGCCTGGCCGCAAGATGGGCCACCTTACGGTTGTCGGTAATGAAATGAGCCAGGTGCTCGCGCATGCGCGTCAACTCCGCGATGCGATCACACCTGGCCCATCAGTTCGTGGCTGAAGCCCTCACCTACGCAGTTTGTGTCCCTCCGAACTAGGCTTATCTAGCGGTCGGTTCCACCCCCGCGCCTTTAGCTCAGTTGGTAGAGCAACGGACTTTTAATCCGCAGGTCCTGGGTTCGAGCCCCAGAGGGCGCACTCACGAGTAGTTGGTGCCACATGCGCAAGAACATTCTCCTCATCACTCTCGATCAATTCCGCGGCGACTCGCTCGGATGCGTCGGCCACCCCGTGGTGCAAACGCCAGCGCTTGATCACCTCGCCGCAAACGGCACACTTCTCACACGCCACTACAGCCAGTCATCACCGTGTGCACCTGGTCGCGCCTCGCTCTACACAGGCATGTACCAAATGAACCATCGCGTACTCGCCAACGGCACTCCACTCGATAACGCCTTCGACAACGTCGCCCGCATGGCTGTGCGCAATGGTTATGCGCCGGCACTCTTTGGATACACCGATCAATCAGTTGATCCTCGCGTGACGCTTTCGCCCGATGATCCGCGACTCCTGTCATATGAAGGAGTGTTGCCTGGGTTTGAGTTGGTTTTAGACCTCACTCAGGAATTCACACCGTGGACATCAATGTTGGAAGCAAAAGGTGTGGACACTTCGGTCGGGCTAATCAAGTTGCTCGCCACAGAGAATGAACGCCCCGCTGCGCTCAGTGTGTCCACATTCCTCACCAACGAGTTTCTGGATTGGCAGAAAAATCGTGACGAGCCCTGGTTTGCGCACCTCAGCTATTTCCGTCCACATCCGCCATATTCGGCAGCGGGTGAATTCGTAACGATGTATGACCCAGACACTGTGCCAATGTCGATCGAGCCAGCGGATGAACGACATCCGTTGCATGAGTATTTGCTCAGCTCTAAAACCAATGCCGCGCCAACCGACGAGGTAAAACTGCGCAAGATGCGCGCTCAGTATTACGGGATGATCAGTGAAGTTGACACCCAACTCGCGCGCATCTGGGATGCACTTAAGCGATCCGGTGAGTGGGATAACACCATGATCGTGATTTCATCAGATCATGGCGAGATGCTTGGCGATCATGGCTTACGGGAAAAGGTTGGCTACTGGGAAGAGTCACACCACATCGTCGGTATCGTGCGTGATCCGAGCTTGACTGAGTCCCACGGCAAAGTTGTCACACAATTCACTGAGAACGTCGACATCTTGCCAACCCTGTGCGAATTCCTCGGTGCTGAAGTACCAACTCAATCTGATGGTCGATCGCTTTATCCAGTGATGACCAGCAACAAAGTTGAGGACTGGCGAGATCACGCGGCATGGGAATTCGATTGGAGCCACGTGTTCGTAGACATGGATGATGCATCGTGGAACTGGAGCCGTGATCTCACACGCTGCTCACTCGCAGTGCTGCGCAGCGAAACTCATGGCTATGTGCAATTTGCTGACGGTGAGTTCTTGTGTTTCGATCTTGAAGCCGATCCGACTTGGCGTACCCCTGAAACGGACATCAAAAAGGTGTTTGAGCTCTCGCGCACAATGAACGCGTGGCGCATGCAGAACAATCGCCATGAATTCACCGGGTTCATCGTGGCTGACGGCGGTAAGGGCAGATGGCCCTCAGGTGTGCCGTGGCGCACTCAATAACCACAGAGTCATAGGCTGGAAATATGTCAGGTAGTCCGATCACTCTCGCTGAAGTCGAGTTCTTCAATGCGAATGGTTGGTTGCTCACACGGCCATTTACACCTGAGGAGACCGCACGGATTGTTACGTGGGTGAGTGAAGTGCAGAACTGGCAAGAAGACAAGACAAATTCGTCATGGTTTCAATACTTTGAAATGACCGATGACGGCCCAAAGATCTGTCGCTCTGAAAACTTCATCCCCTTTCACGAGGGCTTGCGTGACTTGCTCACTAAATCCGTGCTCACCGCTACCGCTGATTTGTTACTTGGCGAGGCGAGCGTGCTTTACAAAGAGAAGATCAACTACAAGCTTCCCGGTGGTGCGGGCTATTCACCGCACCAGGATGCGCCGGCATATCCTTTCGTCAATAACCATGTGTCTTGCATGATCGCTGTGGATGATTCACTGCTCCAGAATGGCTGCCTCGAAGTCGTGAGTGCGCGACATCAAGATCTCTTACCGATGGATGAGCGTGGATGCATCCGTAATGATGTGGTTGAGGGCTTTGACTGGCAGCCAGTTGAGGTCCGTGCGGGTGAAGTGCTGTGGTTCCATTCATTGGCGCCACATCGCAGTGGCCCGAACAACTCTTCTCATCCTAGGCGTGCGATTTACCCCACCTATAACTCACTAAGCCAGGGCAACTTGCGTGATGCGTATTACGCAGAGAAGCTGCGCATGTTCCAGGAGTCTGCAAACGACAGTGGCAGAACACGTGTTTCTTTGATCGGCGACTTTGAGGGTCGCCCGGTATGAGATCAGTTGACGAGATCATCGCGTTGTATGAGCGCCACGGATCTGATTTCTATTCGGAGGACATCTCACAAGTCGATCACGCCGTGCAGGCAGCGAATCTCGCAACAGTGAGTGGAGCATCGAGCAACCTCGTGCTCGCTGCCTTGTTGCACGACATCGGGCACCTCATGCATCTCGATGCGATGGGTGCTGATGATTCGCATTTCACGCAAGATCTACGCCATGAGAAGGTTGGCGCTGACGAACTCGCACTGCAATTTCCAGCTGCGGTGATCGAACCGATTCGGTGGCATGTGGCTGCAAAACGCTGGCTTTGTGCCAGAGATCCCGAATACGCCGCAGCTCTGAGTGAGGCTTCCAAACAGAGCCTTCATTTTCAAGGCGGACCGATGTCTGCGACTGAATGCGCAGACTTTGAGTCACATAAGTGGTTCAAAGAAGCGGTTCAG
>CAIYHK010000108.1 GCA_903925985.1 uncultured Actinomycetes bacterium | reverse complement strand
TTGATGTTGTCGAAGGTTTGTCCGTTTGAAGAATCAACGAGTTTTCCGTCGATCAGCATGCGGCGTTCGCCAATGTTCCCTGCCATGTTTCCCCCAAGTTTGAGCGGATATCAACCGCGCCAACGATTTACCGTACCCCGATGAGCACCGCTCGGCAAAGCGCCCACAAAAAGCCTGCCACCCTCGTAGCGTTTGGGTATGGCCCACAGCAGACTCAGGTATTCCCGCGCCGTTCTCGTAGTCACTTTGATGGCAGGGGTGGCTGCCTGCGGAGGCGATGGTGAAGATTCGTCGGTACCAACAGATGCCTCGTCCACGGCGCCTGGAACCGCCAAACCCGTGGCGCTATCCGCAACCGAATTCGCCACAGTTCAACAGCCAGTGGCGGTGGTGGAGCGTGACCCACAAGAGGACATTTTGTTCATCGTGGACCGAATCGGTCAGGTACGAGCATTCAATCGATCGGGCGAGGAACTTGGAGTGGCGCTCGACATGACCACAGACACCAAGGCATCTGGTGAACAGGGATTACTGGGCCTCGCTTTCTTGCGAGACCCAGATAATTCATGGTGGGGATTTGTGAATTACACAAATCTTGATGGTGACACTGTGATCGCTGGATACCCAAGTGACGCCAATGGCGTATTTGATATCAGTAGAAAACGCATCCTGATGACAATTGAACAGCCCTACCCCAATCACAATGGCGGTGGCATGTTCGGCGCTGGCGACGGCACACTCCTAATCGCCACTGGAGATGGTGGTGCAGCCAACGACCCCGATCGAGTTGCGCTGAACCTTGCTAGCCCATTAGGCAAGCTTCTGCGCATCACACCATGGCCCACAGACAACGCTGAATACACCGTGCCTTCGGACAACCCGTTTATTGATGAGCCTGATGCGCTGCCCGAGATCTGGTCATACGGACTCAGGAATCCTTGGAGATTCACGATCGCCAATGGCAACCTTTGGATCGCCGACGTGGGACAACGCGATTGGGAAGAAGTCAATCTCGTTGCGTCAAACGGTGGTGAACTCGCGGGCCGAGGAGCGAACTTTGGTTGGAGCGCTTTTGAAGCTGATCAAGCGTTTAACAATGATCAGTCGGCGCCGAACCACACCGCACCCGTGTTCTCCTACCCCCATAACAACAACCGGTGTTCAATCAGTGGTGGCGCCGTAGCAGGCCAAGCACTTCAACCAATTGCTGAGTGGTACTTGTTCTCGGATTTCTGTTCAGGTGAGATTTACGCACTCGAGCGAGTGAGTCAAGATGAATTCGAGTTGCGCATGCTCACCGATTCACTCGGAAAGATTGTGTCCGTTGATGCCACTAGCAGTGGTGTTTTCGCGTCCGATATAGACGGCAAGGTCCTGCAACTAAAAATGGCCGACTGATTTCTCAGCCGGCCATTTCAAGTTGTTCAAGTTTGACTACTTGGTGGGAACCTTAGAAACATCTGCATTCTTGGAAAGGAATGCTGTTGCATTGCCCTTCTCAAGGTTGCTCGCGTGTGACAAGTCGCCATATTCACGTGGCGTGGTGTCCCAACCAACAGCGTTCTTGCGCAGTGCACCAACGGTGCAGTCCTTGCGGTCGCGGTGCTGGAATGGATCAAACTGATACCAACGCGCTGCGTTTTCCCAGCTCACCTTGTGAATCTCTTCGTCAGTGAGCTTGGCTGCCTGAACTGACTTCCAGAGGGTCTCTGGCGAGATCGGCCACGTTGCATCCGAGTGCGGGTAGTCGCATTCCCAGGTGATCATGTCGATGCCGATGTCATGACGCAGCTTCAAACCAGTGGTGTCATCGATGAAGCAGGTCTGCACATGCTCGCGGAACACTTGGCTTGGCAATTTGTCACCGAAATCAGCTCCGGTCCATGCGCGGTGATGTTCGTAAACGAAGTCTGCCTTCTCAAGGAAGTAAGGCACCCAACCGATGCCACCTTCTGCGAGCGCAACCTTGAGCTTCGGGAACTTGATGAACATCTGTGACCACAGGAGTTCACCAGCGAAGATCGCAGTCTGGAACGGCATTGATTGCGGGATAACCGAGAACGGTGTGCGCGGCATGAAGTTTGGCATTCCACCAAAGTGGAACACGGCAACCGTGCCGGTCTCTTCGCAGGCCTTCCAAGCCGGATCCCACTCGTCGCCGTGATAGTCCGGTGCGCCGAAGCGGTATCCGTCTGGGTGACACGAGATGGCGTGACAACCCTTTGCAGCAATACGGTGAATTTCTTCGGCCATCCAGTCAGCACCGAGCATGAAGCCACTAATGCCGATCGGAATGAAGCGACCTGGGTACGAACCGCACCACTCTTCGATCTGCCAGTCGTTGTATGCGCGGGTCATCGCCGCTACATATTCGTGGT
>CAIYHK010000107.1 GCA_903925985.1 uncultured Actinomycetes bacterium | reverse complement strand
CTAGCGGCAGGCATCTGAGCAGTAACGCACACTTTCCCAGTCGCGTGCCCACTTCTTACGCCACTCAAATGGGCGCCCACAGGTGGCACAAATTTTTGGTGGATGACCATTCTTGGTTTTTGCTATGCGCGACATTGATTGATCATTCCTTAGAAGGGATCCTCGGATTCGCTGATCACGTCAGCAAGATGATCGGCAAACTCCACGGTGTCTCCAGCGAACTTATCCAGAGCATCCGCATCAAGTAATACGGAAAGCCCGGAAGATCTACGGACCAAGACCACTGGAAACTGTGGCGATGTCTGCAGGACATCGGTGGGCGCATCGTTGCGGTGAAAAGTTCGAAAGGGAACTGCAAGCTCACGCGAGCATGACACCCATTCGCGTTTTGTGCGGAACACGCCATGAGTGAGTTCACATAGTGCGCAGTGCGTGGCACCCACACGAGCCTTGAGCCAGTAGGAAATCTCACCGATGAGAGTGGCGTCGGCGTCGTATACCCCAATGAACTCAATAACTTCGTCGGCCATCGGCTTTGAGGGTATCGCCACATCAGGTAGTTATTCATCTAGTTGTTGCATACCCTTGCAAACGTGTCTTTAAATGAGCGCCCTACTGTCTGCCCGAATCCAGTGCGGCGAGCCGTGATGCGCCAAGAATGGCGAGATCTTGCGTATCTGCACTGGCGCTATGACCCAGCCGTGGTGCAGAGATTGCTTCCGAAGGGTCTAAGTGTCGACACCTTTGATGGGTCCGCATGGGTTGGTCTCATTCCATTTTCAATGCGTGATGTTGGCCTAGCGCGTGGGCCATCGGTTCCCTATCTCGGTTCGTTTGCCGAGGTGAATGTGCGCACCTATGTGCATGTAGATGACAAGCCGGGCGTGTACTTCTTTTCGCTTGATGTTGATCGGTTATTGCCTGCGTTTGTGGCGCGGCTTTCGTACCGAATCCCTTACTGCTGGGGGAGCACTTCACACACACGAGAAGAAAACACGTTGTGTACAGATGTGAACCGTAAGTGGCCAAACAAGCTTTCAAACTCAAGTATTGAGGTGCAAATGGGACAATTAATTGAGCCCGATGCCCTCGATGTGTTTCTCACAGCCCGTTGGGGTTTGTACTCGAAATCTCTACGTGGAATCCGCTACGCGCCTGTTGATCATGAGCCATGGCCGCTGCGTTCGGCGAAAGCAATTACCTACGACCCGGTGTTGCTTCAGGCTGCGGGATTTCCAGCACCAGAAGGTGAGCCACATGTTCGATGCTCAGATGGTGTGAACGTGCGCATCGGCACGCCGCGACGGGCCTGACACCTCAGTTGAGTTCCAATTCTGAGATGTGCACGACGCGTTGCTCTGCAATTGACAAATGGGCGGCGGCGCCAACCACAACCGACCACAGCCCAGCAGTGGTGTCCACCTCAACTGACCCATCACCGCGGACAGCATCAATAAACCGTCGCAGTTCGACAAAGCTCGCACCGTGATGAAAGCCCATATGCCCAACATCTTCGGTGGGTACTGGGTCGGTACGCACGGAGCGATCTGCACGCTTACCTATATATAGGTGTCCATCTCCGGGAACGGCGGCTTCGATCTTTCCTGCGTCACCTACCACGACGAGTTCCTGTTCGTTGCGCCCACCTTCGGCGAACATACTGAGGTCGAGCATTGCTCGGACGCCATTTGCGTAATCCACCGTGACGAATGCGTTATCAAGAATGTCTGAACGCTGCCCGTTATAAACCTCATCAAGGTGATTCACATCTTGTCCACCACTGGCGTACACACGTGTGGGACGTGAGCCAGATACGAAATTCATTAGGTCAAAGAAGTGACAGCATTTCTCCACGAGAGTGCCGCCAGTGTTGGCAGTGAACCGATTCCAGTTATCCACCTTTACCAAAAACGGAAATCTGTGTTCACGAATCGAGATCATCTTCAGATCGCCGATGATTCCGGATGCGAGTTGGTTGAGAAGATGAGCAATTGATGGCATGTATCGGTACTCAAGCCCCACCCAGGTGACGGCATCGCGTTTCTGTGACTGCTTAACCACAGCACTGCAGTCCGAGATGGTTGTACACATGGGTTTTTCCACCAACACCGAAATATCGGTGGACAAAACATCGTCGAGCACTGCTTTATGCGTGTGATTTGGTGACGCAATTATCACGGCGTCAACAGCATCGCTAGCCAAGAGATTGCGATGGTCTTTGAACACGGAAACGCCCGCCCAGCGATCCCCGAGTGTCATTTCGGCCCATGAAAGTGGTTCATCGTTTGGGTCACTGACTGCGGTGATGACCACATCGTCCATGGGTAACAAATTGCGTAGGTGTTCGCACCCCATCATCCCTGTGCCAATGACACCGAAGCGCAACTTCTCCATGTCGGTGAGCCTAGGTGGTGTTGTGACCGCACTCTGAACCAATGATTTCTTCACGACTAGTCTTTGCAAATGAGCGAAAACCTTGTGTCGTCAGCGCAAAGACAACTCGGCGCCACAGTAGAGGTGGGCCCAATCGCCCTTGGTTGTTGGCGATTCACCGGCACGTCAGATGCCGACAATGCGCGACTCATCGCCGAAGCACTTGATCTTGGCAT
>CAIYHK010000106.1 GCA_903925985.1 uncultured Actinomycetes bacterium | reverse complement strand
CGGCACTCCAACGCTCTTTTTCTGACTTTGGTGCCACAGCAGCGCTGATGGACATGACCGCTAGTGGAGAGCCATCTTGGTATGCCCGCACCACTGCGGTGCTGGTGCTTTTTGCGTCACTGGTCACTTCGAGTTTGTAGTCCACTGCTTTGTCACTCGTACCCCGGCCAACAAATTGCACATGAAATGAATGTGCGAACTTATTCGGAAACACATCTGCCATTGCACGTAATGACTGGCAAATCATCACGCTTCCCATCACCGTTCCACCGCCGCGAGGTGCGCCACGCCAAGTTGTGTCACTGAGCCGTTCGAAAATCGGCGCCCTAGTGAGGGCGAGAGCATCAGTAATCACATGTTCCATGCGCCAAGTTTTGTGGGATGAGCCTCTATTTGCCAACCTGAAATGCATGGTGAATGCTTTTGGGCTGCGGGCTACGTCGGATCCCATGCATTGGCAACTGACACTGGCGGACGAAAACATCACCCCTGGTGGCGCTCTGCAGGGCGGCATCGGGATGGGTATTGCTGTAGATGCGCTCGAATCCGTGACCGGGCGGCAGGCAATCTGGTCAACTGCCCAGTATCTGAGCTACGCAGAGCCACCAGGAGAAATCGATATCAAACTCTCGCTTGAAGTTGTGGGACACCGAATTACTCAAGCGCGAGCAACGCTGCACTTAGGCAAGACGGAAGTACTGACCGCTCTCGTTGCCCTCGGATCACGAGACTTTGAGATTGAGGGCACTCCAGTACAAAAACCCAAAACCGAACCAGTGGAGCGATGTCGATCACAAGAGATGGCGCGTGAAGATATGGCGTCGATGTTTGACAAGATGAGCATGGTTATCGCCAAGGGAAGAACACGTGATGAAATCACCGAGGTTCGTGGCGACGGGAACAGCATCTTTTACGTTCGTATTGCTGATGGACCCCGTCTCATTAATGCAAGCGACATTGCAGCAGTTGGAGACACGATGCCGATGGCGTACGGCGATGCGTTCGGCGCCAACGTCAATGGAAACAGCATCGATAACACGGTTCGTTATGGCGGTCGCTGTATCACTGAGTGGGTGATGATGGACTGTCACGTCTTTGATCTGCAGCGTGGATTTGCACATGGGCTTGCGCACATGTGGGCTGACGACGGCACATATCTTGGAACTGCGAGTCAATCAACGATCATGCGTCACATCGCACCAGAGGGCGGGCTTTTACGCACAGCGCCACGACGACCCGCCAAGTAGTTGTACTCAACCTTTGAGGTTGCGCTTCAAGAAGTCGATGATCGAGTCGTTAAACAAATCATTGCTGTCGCCCGCGACCATGTGGCCTGCGCCAGACACATCAACGCTTTCAGCGTGAGGGATCATCTCCAGCAGTTCCTCAACGTGTTCAGGGTCCACGATGTCGCTCATCTTCCCGCGAACCAAAAGAGTGGGTGTCCCAAAGCCACCAATCTTGCGTGCGGCTTCAGCTGCTGGCCCACCTGGTACGGATGCCATCTCTTTAGGAATGCGAACAGCATTGATGAAGCGTGGGTCATAGTGCCAGTGCCAGCGCCCATCCTCACGCAGCCGCAGGTTCTTCTTGAGTCCCTCCAGGTTTGATGGGCGGGGTCGATGAGGGTTGTATGCAGCAATCGCGTCGGCAGCGTCTTCCAGCGACGCAAAACCTTCACTGCCCGAGGCCATGAAACTTCCAATCCTGCGCCCACCGTCTGCATTGATGCGATGGGTGATGTCAACCAAAACCAGTGCGCGCGCAAGTGACGGACCGGTAACTCCGATTGCTTGCATTGCGGTCATGCCGCCAAGAGAGGCCCCTACAAGGGCGGGTGAGTTGAACTGCTCGGCGAGGCCGATGATGTCGTCACGGAACGCAAAGTGCATGTAATCGCCGTCTGCGGGCCAATCTGAGTCCCCATGGCCGCGCAGGTCAACGGTGACCGAACACCAGCCATTTATCGCCAGGATCTCAGCGGTTACACCCCAAGAGTGTCGGGTCTGCCCACCACCGTGCAGGAGTATCACGGTGGGATTTGACTCATCGCCGCGAATGTCGACTGCGAGGTCGAGTCCGTTGGTATGAATCTTGGTTGTGCGCGGACTGGTCGGCGTCGTCATCTCGTGTGCCCCACATGTGTTCTTGTGTACCTACTCTATTGACCATCGGATAGCTGGTCGTCTACGCCAACACTGTTGATGCTGCGATATTGTGACTTCATGTCGGGGTGATCACCCTGGCGGTTCACAGGGGGGAAAGTGAAACCAGCTCCATTTGAGATGCACCTGCCTACTTCAGTTTCAGAAGTTGTTGCGTTGCTGGATGAGCACGGCGATTTGGCAAAACCGATCGCGGGTGGGCAAAGCCTTGTGCCAATGATGTCACTAAGGCTGGCGTCA
Source organism: uncultured Actinomycetes bacterium (assembly GCA_903925985.1). Taxonomy (GTDB): domain Bacteria; phylum Actinomycetota; class Acidimicrobiia; order Acidimicrobiales; family Ilumatobacteraceae; genus CAIYHK01. The sequence goes on along the minus strand of CAIYHK010000106.1, from coordinate 1,529 downwards.
TTTGAACATCTGATTGACCTCAACGGTGTGAGTGAGCTCAACCAAGTTTCAGTTAGCGGTGACTCTCTTCGAATTGGTGCAATGGTTCGCCAATCCACCGCTGAGCATGATCCTCAGATCGTTAAGTCTGCGCCACTTGTTGCCAAGGCGATTCCACATATCGGACACTTTCAGATTCGCAACCGAGGAACCGTTGGTGGCTCGATTGCACACGCTGATCCATCAAGTGAATTGCCAGCTGTGGCACTCGCCTTGGACGCAACGATCGAAGCTGTCGGTCCGAATGGGAGTCGTGAAATTGCAGCCAAAGATTTCTTCCTGTCCACGTGGGAGACATCGTTGATCGACGGAGAGATTCTCACCGGTGTGCGTTTCCCGATCTGGTCAGGGAAATGTGGATTTGTGGTCGAAGAAGTGGCTCGCCGACACGGCGACTTCGCCCTCGTTGGTGTGGCAGCCGCTGTGCAGGTTGACGGATCAAAGGTCACGAAAGCGGCCATTGCCTTGTTCGGGGTTGGCGGCACCCCGGTTCGTGCATCAGAAGCTGAACAAGCTTTGATCGCTGGAGGCATAAGCGCTGATCTTGATGCAGTCGGAAAGCTGGCAGCTATGAATCTTGCACCGTCGGATGATGTTCATGCATCGGGTGAGTATCGCAAGTCGGTTGCGGCAACCATTGTGGCCCGTGCAATTGCCAAAGCTCTGAAGGAGGCACAGTCGTGAGCAGAAATATCACTTTGAATATCAATGGTGCACAACACACTGTTGATGTTGAAGACCGCATGCTGTTGTCAGATGCGATTCGAGAAAAGGCAGGACTCACCGGTACGCATGTGGCCTGTGAGCACGGAGTCTGTGGTGCGTGCACGATTCTTCTTGATGGTGAAGCTGTTCGGTCATGTCTAATGTTCACCGTGCAAGCTGCTGGTCATGAGATAACAACAGTTGAAGGTATCGCGCCAGCACCTGGTGAGTTAAGCGTGGTGCAACGCGCAATGCAGGACAACCATGGTCTTCAATGCGGTTTTTGCACACCGGGAATTGTCACTTCATTGACCGCTTATCTGCGGGACTTTCCAAACGCAAGCGATGACGAACTGAAAGAAGCATTGTCTGGCAATCTGTGCCGTTGCACGGGCTACATGGGAATTGTCAATGCAGCGCGCCAAGCGCAAAAGGAAATCCAGGGGAGTGCGAAATGAGCGGTCAAGCAGCCGGTCGCTATGTCGGCCAATCCATCAAGCGCAAAGAAGATCCAAGGTTGTTGACCGGCCAGGGTCGCTATGTAGATGACATTCAATTGCCGAACACGGCACATGTCGCTTTCGTGCGATCCAACATTGCGCGCGGCAAGATCACAAACCTTGACATCTCCGAGGCTCTGCAAGTGCCTGGAGTGATTGCGATCTACACGGGCGAAGATCTGAACCCACACATCAAGGAGTACTGGCACACCATGGGCGGGCCACGCCCCGCCTTAGATGATCCATCGGGTGCGCACCCACCTGCTTCGGTTCTTGCTCCCGGCG
>CAIYHK010000105.1 GCA_903925985.1 uncultured Actinomycetes bacterium | reverse complement strand
CCACCAGTAACACCGAGGACAATCCTCTTGCCTTTCAGATCAGCAAGTGCCATAGCTTTTCCGAGAAAATCGGACGCGAGTTACTCCGCGACGGCTTCGTCAGCAACCTCTTCAGATGCAACAGCTTCGACAGAGGCGCCGTCTGAGGTTTCGAGACCACCGAATAGCTCTTCGGCTTCGGCTTCCATCTCGGCATAATCCGGAAGCTCAACCTTCACAATTTTGTCGGCCGCAATTTCTTCGAACGCAATCGACAGTGGCTTACGAGCCAACGACGAAACCTGCGGCGGGATCAGAGTGCCAAGACCATCACCAAGCTGGTTGAAGTACGAATTCACTTGACGCGCACGGTACGCCGCAAGGGTCACCAAGGAAAACTTAGAGTCAACACGGTCGAGAAGATCTTCGATGCGTGGGCTGATCATTGAATCGCTTGAGGTGATCATGGTGCTCCTGGAGAAGTGGTCACAAACTGACCGTTAAATGATAGCCGCCAGGGCTCAAGGACGCCTTGCCACTCGCTCACGGCTAATGATTTCAAGCATTTCATCCACGGTCGCTTCCAGATCATCATTAATAACGACATAGTCAGCCAACGCAGCACCAATTGGTTCTTCCTCTTCGGCTTTGCGAAGGCGTGCCTCAACCTTGTGCTCTTCATCTCCTCGGCCCCGGAGTCGCCGCTCTTGCTCATCTCGGGATGGGGGCAATACAAAAATTAAAAGTGCCTCTGGGTGCTGTGATTTAACTTGGCGCGCACCATCAACTTCAATCTCAAGAACGAGGTCGCGATCCGTGACATTCTCCGGTGCGGGAGTGCCGTAATAGTTGCCAAGAAATTCGGTCCACTCCACAAATCCATTCGCATTGATACGAGATTCAAATTGAGAACGTGTGGTGAACACATAGGCATTTTCATCTTCACCTGGTCGTCGTTCGCGAGTTGTCCAAGAACGGCTCAACCAAAGCGCATCATCACGTTCAACCAAATGCCGCACGATGGTGCCTTTCCCCACACCGCCTGGACCAGACACCACGATCACGAGTCCGGCTGTGATGCTCATTTGGCTTCACTCTTTCGATCGTTGAGTAAGCGCTCTAGTTTGGCGATGGCTCCAGACTCCAGCTCATCAATCGTGGTTGTGTGAAGTACGCCCGCAGATTGCAGCACAGCACGCGCTCCGGTCTTGCCTAACGCAGGAGCGCACTCGAATGCCTTTAGGACACTCACAAACCGATACGCCGCCATTGTTGGGTGCGCAAGAATTTCTTCTGGTGTGATGCGACCACTGGCAACATCTGAGCGCAATGCAGAGATCCGATCCCGAATGGCCGCTGCCTCCGCAAGCGCACCGGCTCTCGCGTTTAAATCAACGGGAACCGAACCAGACATAAGTAAACCCTAGCCTCGGGCCCGCAGTTCTCTCCATGATGTGTGACCATGTGATTGCATCCACGCGACCATCTCGTCCGCCACACGAATCGAGGCACATGGATCGGCAAATGTGGCGGTTCCAACTTGGACTGCCTTAGCGCCTGCCATCATGAGTTCAATTGCGTCAACACCGTTGCGCACTCCACCCACTCCAATGATGTCGAGTTGAGGGATCGCTTGGTGAACGTCGTGAACAGTCCGCACCGCAATCGGGTGGATCGCCGCACCCGACAGCCCACCTCCGCCGTTGCCAAGAGCCGGTTCACCCGTTTCCACATCGATCACCATGCCAAGCGCGGTATTGATCAGTGTGACTGCCGCTGCGCCAGCCTCGCGGACCGCCCCAGCAACTTCAACCACTCGATCGGTATTAGGACTGAGTTTTGCCCACATTGGGAGCCGCGCCACAGAACACGCGGCGACTACTTCGGCTGACAACTCAGCGTCATGGGCAAATATCCCCCGCCGACCCTCAAGATTCGGACACGACAGGTTCACTTCGAGCGCCACGACCTGTGACGGCACCGCATCTGCGAGCATGCGCGCTGCTTCGGCGTATTCATCGACACTGCGACCCCACACACTGACCACGACACGCACACCCGCCGCGACCAGTGCTGGCAGATCATCTTTGAGCCACGCATGCACTCCTGGGCCTTGAAGACCTACTGCGTTGATCATTCCAGCGGGAGTGGGATGAACTCGTGGTGATGCGTTGCCCGCCCACGGTTGTGCACTCAGAGACTTCACCACCATCGCACCCAGTAACGATGTGTCGAAATATGAGCCAAGCTCATTGGCGTGGCCCGCGGTACCCGAGGCGGTCATCACAGGCGATGCGAGTTGAACTCCGCCAATTTCAACGCCCCCAAGTGAAGACAGCGACGATGCGTGCTGGCGCACCCAGCGGCGTGAGCGGAAGCGGCGTCCACTCATCGGCCGTGATACTCCTGCAGCGAACGAACAACTACTTCCGTGTCCTTCTGTTCTGCCAAACCATGCACCGCAGCAAGCGCAGCCTCCACTGTGGTCACACTTGACACTCGGTGAGTGTTTGCCGCCATTCGAATTGCCTGCCCATCAGATCGAGATCCACCACCCCGTGGAGTGTTAACTACGAAGCTGACTTCTCCACTCTTGATCAGATCAATTGCGTTAGGCGCCTCGCCATTACCAACCTCCGAGAGCTTTGCAACCACGGTGTCTACTTTGACACCAAAATTCTCTAGGTACTTTGCGGTACCAGCGGTTGCCGCCACACCGAGGCCGAGTTCACGCAAACGCTTGGCCACCACGATGCCTGCAGGTTTGTCTCGATCGGCAAGGGACAAAAAGACCAGACCTGATTCAGGCAAATTCGTGCCAGCAGCAGTCTCGGCTTTGACAAACGCACGCCCAAATGTGGTGTCAATACCCATCACCTCGCCGGTTGAGCGCATCTCTGGCCCAAGCGCGGTGTCTACTTCAGGAAAACGGTTGAACGGCATCACAGCTTCTTTGACCGCCACATGATTCGCACCAACTAGGGGCCGGATCAAGCCTTCGCTACGGAGTTCAGCAAGTGTGGCTCCAAGCATCACTCGACTCGCAACCTTGGCAAGCGGAATGCCAATTGCCTTTGCCACGAAAGGAACCGTCCGACTGGCGCGCGGATTTGCCTCAATGACATAAACCGTGGTTCCCGCGACTGCGTACTGAACATTAATTAGACCACGCACATCCAAAGCTTCGGCGATCGCCCGTGTGTACGACTCAATCACCTCAACAACCCATGAAGGAAGCGTCTGAGGTGGAATTGCACAAGCCGAGTCACCACTGTGTACGCCCGCTTCTTCGACATGCTCCATTACGCCGCCGATCATCACCTCGCCCGTGTGATCGCGGATCGCATCAACATCAACTTCGGTTGCATCTTCTAAGAAGCGGTCAACCAGCACCGGGCGCTCTGCCGAAAGGCCGCCTTCTTTCCCAAGACTGCCAAACGAAGCGAGTTCTGCCATTGCGCGTTGCAGATGAGAATCGTCATGAACGATCTGCATCGCACGACCACCGAGCACATAACTGGGGCGCACCAAAACGGGATAGCCGATGGTCTTGGCGATGTTCAATGCTTCTTCAAAAGTGGTGGCGGTTCCACCTGGGGGTTGTGGGATGGAGAGTGACGCGCACAGCGAGTTCCATTTCTCCCGATCTTCTGCGAGATCAATCGATGCTGGCGAAGTTCCGGCAATTAAATCCGCTGGGATCTGACCTGAAAGTTTGAGTGGGGTCTGTCCACCGAGTGACACGATCACTTTGGGTTTCTTGCCACCCGCCGCTGCAGTTTCAGCTGCGATCACATTGAGTACATCTTCTTTGGTGAGTGGTTCAAAGTACAGACGATCGGATGTGTCGTAGTCGGTGGACACAGTTTCGGGGTTGCAGTTCACCATCACGGTTTCAAAGCCCGCGTCACGCAGCGCAAAACTCGCATGCACACAGCAGTAGTCGAATTCAATTCCTTGACCGATGCGATTCGGGCCTGAGCCAAGAATGATTACTCTCTGGCGATCTGATTCACGAACTTCTGTGGTGTCTTCATAGGTCGAATAGTGATATGGCGTTTCAGCATCAAACTCCGCTGAGCAAGTATCAACTGTTTTGTAGGTTGGCATCACCCCTGCGCCTTCACGTTCGGAACGAACCGCATCTTCGGTCACATTCCAGAGGTAGGCGATTTGGGCATCAGAAAAACCGAGTCGTTTGATTCGCCTCCAATCACGCTTACTGAGGCCACCAGTGTTTAGGCTGATCCAGTTGCGCTCCTCCACCAGCATCAACATCTGGTCCAAGAACCACGGATCGATCTTGCAGATGTCGTGAATGATCTCTAAGGAATGGCCTCTGCGAATGGCCTCAGCGACATGAAAGAGTCGTTCAGGCGTAGGGATACCAACTTGCTTTAAGAGTTCCTCATCGGACAGCGAGTCATAGTTCTTCTCACCAGGATCGGCATTGAGTCCGAGTCGGCCCTGTTCCAGCGACCGGAGTCCCTTTTGTAATGATTCAGTGAAGGTTCGACCGATTGCCATCGCCTCGCCGACACTTTGCATTTGCGTACCCAGAACCCCGCTGGTGCCTGGCAATTTCTCGAATGCCCAGCGAGGAATCTTCGTAACCACGTAGTCAATGGTCGGCTCAAAGCTGGCAGGGGTCTTTTTCGTGATGTCGTTTGGTATTTCGTCCAGCGTGTACCCCACCGCCAGTCGGGCGGCGATCTTTGCGATTGGGAATCCTGTTGCTTTTGAAGCCAGAGCCGATGAGCGCGACACACGGGGGTTCATCTCAATTACAACTTGGTCACCGTTAGCTGGATTGAGAGCAAACTGCACGTTTGATCCACCAGTCTCCACGCCGACACGTCGAATGCAAGCGAACGCAGCATCGCGCATCTTTTGGTATTCAACATCGGAAAGTGTTTGTGCTGGCGCCACCGTGATTGAGTCACCGGTGTGCACACCCATCGGGTCAACGTTTTCAATCGAGCAGATGATCACACAATTATCCGCACGGTCACGCATGACCTCGAGTTCGTATTCTTTCCAGCCAACAATGGACGACTCAACGAGGATCTCACGGATCGGACTGGCCTCGAGGCCCAACGCTGCAAGATGCTTGAACTCATCCATCGTCGACGCAATGCCAGTGCCACGACCACCGAGAATGTAAGCAGGGCGAATGATGACCGGAAGACCGATTCGTTCTACAACTGCGATGGCCTCGTCTACGTTGTGCGCGGTACCGCTAAGAGGAACATCAAGACCGATCTCGATCATCGCCCGCTTGAAGAGTTCGCGATCTTCTGCTGTGGCAATTGCTTCTGCGTTGGCACCAATGAGCTCTGGTGTGCCAGGAACACCCACAAGCCCTTTGCCGTGAAGAGCCATCGCAAGATTCAGGCCCGTTTGCCCGCCCAGAGTTGGCAGAACCGCGTCAGGCTTTTCGCGATCAATGATCCGTGCGAGCATGTCGGGCGTAAGTGGTTCGATATAAGTGCGATCCGCAAAATCGGGATCGGTCATGATCGTTGCAGGATTGGAGTTTGCAAGGATCACTCGGTAACCCTCGGTTCGCAACACTCTGCAAGCCTGAGTGCCCGAGTAGTCAAACTCACACGCTTGGCCGATGACAATTGGACCGGAGCCAATAATCAGGATTGATTCGAGATCAGTTCTCTTTGGCATCAGGAACCCTTCATCATTTCTGCAAACTCGGCAAACAGGTATCGACTGTCATGCGGACCAGGACCCGCCTCGGGGTGATATTGAACTGAGAATGCTCTGGTCCCCCGCACTCTCATTCCTTCGTTCGTTTGATCATTCAGATTCACATGCGTGATGTCGGCAACACTGGAAAGTGAATCTGCATCGACGCAGTAGTTGTGGTTCTGGCTCGTGATCTCAACCGTACGTGTGCGCAAGTTGCGCACTGGGTGGTTTCCCCCATGGTGACCGAATGGCAATTTAAATGTGTGTCCGCCCATCGCCAGCGAAAGCAACTGATGACCAAGACAAATCCCAAACACCGGAACACCAGATTCAACCAGTGCTCTGATTGCATTCGGAGCGCCAGCCACCATCTCGGGGTCGCCCGGGCCATTAGACAAAAACACCCCATCTGGTTTACGGCCCAGCACATCAATTGCCGATTCACTCCACGGGACTACTTCAACAGTCGCTATCTCGCCGAGGCAACGCAAGATCGTGGTCTTGATGCCAAAGTCATAGGCAACCACACGAAATTTGCCAGTACCGAACGAGTAGGGCTTGGGAGTCGACACGGTTTCCACAAGATTCAATCCCGAAGTGCCTGGTTCCTTTTTGGCAGCAGCCAAAAGATCGCTCACAGGTGCAGTGCCGAACGCTCCTGGCATTGCGCCAACATCACGTAACACTCGGGTCAATCGGCGGGTATCAACTCCAGCGATTCCAGCAATGCCGAGACGCGCAAGCATCTCAGGCAACCCTTCTTCGCTACGCCAGTTACTGGGTCGGCGTGCGAGTTCGCGAATAATCACTCCGCGCGTTGCTGGCTTTGTGGATTCGTTATCCAGCGGCGTGGTGCCGTAGTTACCGATATGGGGATAGGTGAAGGTCAGAATCTGGCCCGCATAGGACGGATCAGTGATGACTTCCTGATACCCGGACAACACGGTGTTGAACACCACTTCTCCGCTGGAGATACCGTCGGCTGGTATTGCTCCAATGATGTCGCCTTCGAATATGTCGCCATTGGCCAACACCAATGCACCTTCAGCGATTTTTGCTCGTGTCATTTCTTAGCTTCTCCATCTACTACCACCGCTTCACCGCGCAGAATCGTGTGCCGTACACGCCCTTTCAATGTGCGCCCTACATAGGGTGTGTTACGGCTCTTACTGGCGAGTTCTTCGGGCACAACACTCCATGTGATTTCGGGATCAAACACCGTGATGTTCGCCGGCGACCCTGCAGCGACTTCACATCCGTGTTGGTCTGCGACACCAGCGATTCGTGCTGGCGCAACGGACATTCGATCAATTACTTCAGCCAAGCTCAGGTCGGTTTCTGCCAGCACCACTCCGAGAGCCGTTTCAAGTCCAAGCATCCCTGGTGGCGCGGCATCAAGAGCTAACTCCTTCGTGTGCGGCGCGTGTGGTGCATGATCCGTAGCAATTGCGTCAATTGTCCCGTCCTTTAGACCACGCTTTAACGCTTCGATGTCGGCTCGGGTGCGTAGCGGAGGGTTGACCTTAAACAGTGGGTCAAAGCCACGCAGTTGTTCGTCCGTGAGACTGATGTGATGCGGTGTTGCTTCAGCAGTAATTGGCAGCCCATCGGCTTTAGCGGCACGAACAAGCTCGACACTCCGCGCCGTCGAAAGATGGAGAATGTGAACTCTGGCCCCCGTGATTCGACACAGTTCAATGTCGCGATAGACCATCAACTCCTCTGCCAACGCCGGCCAGCCAGGCAAACCAAGATGCGAGCAACACGAGCCCTCGTGCATGACCGCACCTTCGGTCATGGAGGCGATTTCACAATGCTGCGCAAGCACGATTCCAAGATCTTTTGCATATTCCATTGCACGCCTCATGAGCATGTGGT
>CAIYHK010000104.1 GCA_903925985.1 uncultured Actinomycetes bacterium | reverse complement strand
AGGAATCATCAGTTCAAGCACGCTTTGCTGGTGCCATAACTCCCGGCACCGATCTTTACTCAGACCGCTTGCTCGATGACCTCACACATCAGGCCAAAGTTTCTCAGGACTATGAAGACCTGGGCAAGCGTCTCGCAGATGCTCAGAACGAAGCACGAGCAGCAGTAGGCAATAGTGAAGATGTTCAGGAATTGTTGAAGTCGGCGAGCACTCAGGCAGAACTTCAGGTTCAACTCGACGCACTCGTTCTTGAGAACAATGAGCAAGAATCGCAGCGAGATGGTCTTGTAGAAGATCGCACCGAACTTCGAAACGAGAAGGAAGAAATAGAGCAGCAAGAATTCATCAACGCGCTCAGTCTCGAAAAGAGCGAGAAAGAGGAACAACGCGAGGAACTTCTTGCACAACACGAAATCTTCGCCACTGCTGCTAGGACACTTAGCGAGGTCATCAACGAGTTCCAGGCCAAGAACCAAGGGCCACTCATCACGCGAGCGAATGAAATTCTCAACAGCGTTGTCCCTGGGTATGGCGACTTGGTGTACACCACCGACGAGGCTGGCAAACCGTTGATCGAGCGCGTCAGCGATTCGGATCGCCTGCGTACTTCGAAGTTGTCTACGGGGTCACGGGCTTTGGCGTATCTCGCATTGCGACTTGCATTCGTTGAAGCCGATCAAGCAAAACGTGGCATTGCATTGCCGGTCCTGTGTGACGATCCATTAGTGCATATTGACGATCAACGAGCTCCAGAAGTCATCAAGATTCTTCAGCAGGCATCTCAGAAGCGCCAGGTCATCTTGTTTACCTGTCACGAAGACACGCGAGATCTTGCCGCCGCAGCCGGTGCTCATGTGGTCTCCCTGTAAGGGATAAGGGAAAACCCTTTCGTTATCCACAGGGGGAGCCGTAGGCTAGAACACCTATGGCACAAGCCCCTCAGCCCAATTCTGTCGTGCGCATCGGAATTCTCGGATGCGGCAATGTCGGTGCGGCCCTCGTTCAACTTATTGAGCGTCAAGCCGCCGTCATTACCGAGCGCACCGGCATCACACTGCAGGTGGCAAATGTGGCGGTGCGCAATATCAGTCGAGACCGTGAAGTCAACTTGGCCGATGGTGTTCTCACGCGCGATGCATTCGCCGTGGTGAACGACCCCAACATTGACGTCATCGTCGAAGTCATTGGTGGCATTGAGCCTGCGCGCGAACTCATCTCAACGGCTCTTGCAAATGGCAAGCCAGTAATTACCGCTAACAAAGAGTTGTTGGCCAACGTTGGTCACGACTTGTGGGCGCAATCAGATGCTGCTGGCGTCGATCTCTTATTTGAAGCAGCCGTTGCTGGTGGCATTCCACTTATCCGTGCATTGCGCGAATCTCTGCGTGGCGAACCCGTTACTCGCGTAATGGGAATTGTGAATGGCACAACCAATTTCATTCTCACAAAGATGACCGATGAAGGTGCTGACTATTCTGCAGCGCTCAGTGAAGCGCAGCGTCTTGGTTTTGCCGAACGTGACCCAACTGCAGACGTTGAAGGCTTCGATGCGGGTGCAAAGGCCGCCATCATCGCCAGCATTGCATTTGGTGCACGAGTTGTTGCCGGAGATGTGTATCACGAAGGAATCAGTGGCGTAACCGCTGCAGACATTTCTATTGCACGTCGTCTCGGGTATGTAGTGAAGCTTCTTGCCATTGCAGAACAAGTGGGGGATTCACCCACAGTTGCAGTTCGCGTTCACCCAGCAATGGTGCCATTGTCGCATCCGTTGGCCAGTGTGCGCGATTCTTACAACGCAGTCTTTGTAGAAGGTGACGCCGTTGGGTCACTCATGTTCTACGGCCGTGGCGCTGGCGGGTTTCCAACAGCTTCTGCAGTTCTTGGCGATGCCATCGATGCTGCAGTCAACCTGCGTAAGGGAACTCACGGAACCATTGGTTCATTCAAGCGCGTTCCTGTCATGCCCATCGACGAAACGTCGTCGCAGTATCTCATCGGACTAGACGTGGAAGACAAGCCAGGCGTGTTGCACGCAATCACTGGTGTCTTTGCGAATCATGGCGTCAGCATTCGTGCTGCCGAGCAAGAGGGAATCGGTGTCGATGCCCGTTTGGTTTTCATCACGCACCTCGCGCGCGAAGCCGACGTGCAGGCATGTTTGAGCGAGTTCAAGAAGTCTCCTGCGGTGAAGCGCACCTCTGGCCTTCTGCGCGTTATCGGCGAATAACTCATGCAGTACGTCTCCACCCGTGGCGCGGCGCCCATTCTCGGATTTTCCGATGTGGTGTTGGCCGGTTTAGCAACAGATGGTGGTCTGTACGTACCCGAATCGTGGCCAACAATCTCGTCCGTGCCAAAAGGTTCGTACGCCGATCTCGCCACTTCTATTTTCTTGCCGTACCTGGGTGGAGACATCTCTCCCGAAACGATGAGTGCGTTGTGCTCCGATGCGTATTCCACATTCCGTCACCCAGACGTTGTGCCGTTGGTGAATCTTGAGCCAGGACATCAACTCATGGAGTTGTTCCATGGACCCACCTTGGCGTTCAAAGACGTGGCGTTGCAATTGTTGGGCCGACTGTTCGATCACATCCTCACTGAACGAAATGAAAAAGTCACCATTGTTGGTGCAACCAGTGGCGACACGGGAAGCGCCGCAATTGATGGTGTGAAGAATTGCGACAACGTCAACATTGTCATCTTGTATCCGAAGGGACGCGTTAGCGATGTTCAGCGTCGCCAAATGACAACAGTTGATTCACCGAATGTTCGCACTGTTGCCATTGATGGAACTTTCGATGATTGCCAAGATCTTGTGAAGGCCATGTTCAACGATGCGCCATTCCGTGAGCGCAACAATTTGTCTGCGGTGAACAGCATCAACTGGGCGCGCGTAATGGCGCAGGTGGTGTACTACTTCGAGATTTCACGCCGAGTCGCAGGCCCGTTCGATGTCACTGTTCCCACCGGTAACTTCGGCAATGTTCTCAGCGGCTGGATCGCACAGCAGATGGGTGCGCCTGTTCGCCACTTAGTTGTTGCGTCAAACGAGAACGACATCCTCACACGATTCTTCGAGTCGCTCGCGATGAACGTCACGGGCGTTCACCCCACGTTGAGCCCCAGCATGGACATTCAGGTCTCATCAAACTTTGAACGCCTGTTGTTTGAGATGAACGGTCGCGATGGTGGCCTCACCGCTGAACAATTACGCGTCTTCCGAGACAAGGGAACATTGTCCGTTGAATCTGATCAGTATGAAAAGTGGATTGCACCCACTTTCCGAGCTGGTCGTGCAAACAATCACGACACATTGGCCACCATTCGGTCGGTGTATGAGAACTCAGGAATGCTGATTGACCCGCATACGGCCGTTGGTGTGAAGGCCGCTCGTGAGTTCGCTGAAGAGGGCGTACCCATGATTACGTTGGCCACGGCTCATCCGGCCAAGTTCCCCGACGCAGTGGAACGCGCGACGGGGATTCGACCCGAATTGCCAGAACACCTCAGCAACTTGTTTGATCTTCCGGAGAAGACAAGCGATCTTCCGAACGACCTCGCTGCAGTCGAGGCCTTCGTAGAACGCAGCTAACGACTACCAGCCGTTAATGGAGCCGATGACCCAGTGTGCATCGAGCGGATTACGTCGGAACCAACTGCGTACTTCATCAACTGCGAGTTGCATGTCGTTGTAGTCGCCGCCATTGCGAGCTACCCACCATGCCGCAGCATCTGGTGCATAGATGGTTGCTGCAATCGGTCGCGATTCACGAATTGCACGTAGTGCGGGGAGAGAATCCCATCCGCGAGTTCTGAGAATTGCGTACGTTGCAGACGGTCCGCGATTGCAGCCCACCCAGCACGTCACCATAAGGACTGCGTTGGGGTCTAGATGAATCTCGTCTGCCTTCTCTGCAATTGCATCGAACCATCGTGGATCACGACGACCAAGATCATCGTTAACGCCAATGTGATGCACACGAATGTTTGAGTTGGCCTCAATGAACTCTTGCTCGTTGAACTCGATGTGCACCGGCATGTAGTCGGTAATGCCTGCTTCTTCCCAGCGAGCAAGTTGTTCACGTGCAGTGTCGTGATTGCGGGAGATGCCACCGCTCATCGCCAGGGTGGGGGTCACAAAGCAGACCTCACGCCACCAGAACTGAGGGTCGAGCGGCCGCTGGGGAAGATCGAGAGAGAAGAGGGGGAAGTGGGGAGTGGTCATAGCTGCCTTTCCATTAGGGTATATATGACCATTATGGAACAGGGGTGTTTCGTGGTTAATCCGGAGGGCCGCTATGGACACCAGGGCAGTGAGGCCACGACTAAGTCGAGAGTTTTGCTACAGGGGCCAAGAGAAATCGATCAACGTTGATTGTGGTCATTGAAACAGCCCCTCGGATCGTTACGACAAGACTTGCTGACGAACTCGGTTGACGAGATCAATCACCTCGGACACTGAAGCGGTGAATGCGTTCGATTCAGTGTCTTCCACGCGGAATCGACGCACAACCCAAACGTTGTTATCTGGGCCTTCACTTGACACTTCAATGGCAAATGGCTCGCAAAAACTTGCCCTCAGCGAACCGTCGCTAAACGTGTCGCCATCCCTTACATAACTCTCAGCAGTGTCAGGTCGCAGGTCGAATGTCTGCTCGTTCAGAGTTTCTAGCGAAAGCGGTGAACCCATGACGGCGATAGCTGCAATCTCGAAGTGGTGGTGACCATTTCGTTGCACCGTGACCAGCTT
>CAIYHK010000103.1 GCA_903925985.1 uncultured Actinomycetes bacterium | reverse complement strand
CTCTGGCTCAGTTCCAATCACTGATCCCGCCTCAATGTCGTCACTGCGCTCAGATCTGATCTCAATATCCCATTTCAATGAGGCAAGTGTGTTCAGCGCTTCGGCTTCGGTGTTGCCTTTAACCAATGGAACAGCGTGTGCCGGAATGAGCCACGTGTTCCAAGTGAAGAGTCCTGCAGCAATAACTGCAGCCACTGCTGCGAGCGCCATCAAGGTCTTGAGCGCCAATCGACGTTTTTCAGGAACGGGCGCAACTGATGCCGCCGGTGTTTCGGAAACGTTTGCATTCGCGCCACCAATCACAAGTGGACCACTTGGATCACGAACAACTCGTGTGGCATCACCGACGGTAACGCGACTCCCGCCGCGCTCAATCTCTCCGGTACCACCGATGACAATCGGTTTTGCATCTGTAATTGAAACAACCGGCGCCAATGGTTCACTTGGAGTTGCAGGTGTTGAGACTGCCAGCGTTTCAGGAGCGACTGCTTGCCCAGCTACATCGATTGGTGTTGGCTTCGGCAGTGAAGATGCAACTTGAACCAATGCCTCACCAAACTCGCGTGCGGTGTAACGATCGTCTGCTTCAGGTCGTGCAGCGCGTTCAAGCACAGATGCAAGTGGTCCAAGGTCCGCGTTGACCGGAAGAAGACGATCGGTCTTGTTCGCCATCGTTGCGGTTACCGATTCACTGGCGAATGGAACTTCACCCGTGATCGCTTCGACGAGCATCACAGCAAGGCTGTAGACATCGGACTTCTCAGATGCAGGTTCATCGCGCCCGATCTCGGGTGCCGCGTATCGGGCACGCTCCAAGTTGAGATTGCCCGAGGCTGTTGGGATCGCAAGGCCAATACCGCTGAGTCGTGCTCGTCTATCGGGGCCGAATTGGAGGCCTGAGGGCCGCAAATCGCCGTGAATTGCACCCTGGGCATGGGCATAGGACAGCGCCCGGCAGGCATCCAAACCAACAACCAAAGCCTGGGAGGGGGTCAGACGCCTTCCGCGGTCCAGCATGTCTCGCAGGCTCCCGCCAGAGAGGTGCTCAAGCACGATAAAGAAAACTCGTTCGCCTTCGACCACATCAAGGCCAGCATCAAAAACTTTCACCATCGCTGGGTGATCAAAAGTACGTGCCTTTTCAGTTGCCTCTCGGAACGCGAGCACGGTTGCAGCGTCAGCAACTCCAACCGGTCGCACTTGAATTGCAACTGGCTCTGATGTGCGCACATCTGTGGCGAGATACATTGAGCTTTCACCGGAGCCAATCTCTTCGGTGAGCTTGTATCTACCCGCAACTGTGATCGCCGTGGGAGTGAGGTCAAACCCGCTCATGGGCTTACGACGCTAGTCCGAAACAGGCAAATCTCGCCTGTCGTTGGATAAAACCTTGGAATGACAAGGATTTCACAAATTCAGCCGTGAGAATAGAGAGCGATGGTTTCATTCCAAAAACTCTCCCACCCACGCATAGCCACGAGTGCCGCAATTGCAATTGGTGTTGTGCTCATCTACTTCGGTTTCTCTCTTGCACAAACTGGTGATGAAGGATCCAACCTTCCATCAGCAATCGAACGCTTGTCACCTGCTGATGATGACCGCGTGTTGCGACAAAGTGAAATCGTGATCGACTTCATTGATGGTTTCACGGGAGTGTTAACGATTGATGGAATTGAAATTGAAACTTCACGTCTTGACGAGCTCATGAGCAATGGCAATACACCTGACCCCGGCGAACAAGTCGAGTTGCCGCCGAATGCGATTTTTGATCCGGGTAACTACACCCTCAAATTTCTGCCCACTGACGGTGCCGTTATTGAGGAGTTCAATCAGGGTGTCCACCGAGCCACTGTGCGCTATTGGCCACTTGTGGAGGGCGAAACCAAGGCCAGGACCTACACCTGGGAATTCTCGGTGGACTGAGCCCCAAACCCTTATTGTTTGGGCAATTCCCCGGTCTCAAGAAGGTAAGCAAACCCATCTTCGTCCAGGATTGGCACCTTGAGTTCAGTGGCCTTGGTGAGCTTTGATGCCCCTGGCTCGGCGCCGACAACGAGCGCAAAAGTTTTTGCACTGACACTGCCCGGGCTCTTGCCACCACGATCTTTGATCGCTTCTTCGGCCTCGACACGGTTCCAACGCGTCAGTGTTCCTGAAACGACTACTGCCTTCCCTTTGAGCACCTGTGGTGCATCACGGATTAGCACTTGACCGAAGTCAACGCCAGCATCACGAAGCTTGCCGATGATCACACGGTTAGATTCAACAGCGAACCAATTTGTGATTGATGTTGCAACAATTTCACCAATGCCATCAATGCTTGACAACTCCTCCACGTTTGCGTTCATGATCGCATCGAGTGAACCAAACGCACGCGCAAGTGAATCCGAAGCGGTTGGTCCAAGATGTTTCACGCCGAGTGCAGTCAACAACTTGGGCAGTGGTCGTGACTTGCTTGCGGAGATTGCAGCTACAAGATTTGTTGCACTGATCTCGGCAAAGCCATCCAACTGCAAAAGCTGTTCAACAGTTAGTGAGTACAAGTCGGAGAAGTCCGAAACGAATCCAGCATCGGTAAGTGCGAATACCGTTTTCTCACCAAGACCTTCGATGTCCATTCCACCACGCGATGCAAAGTGAATGATCCTTTGGTCGCGTTGGTATGGACACGATGGTTCAACACATCGCGTATCAGCCTCGCCATCGGCTTGAACCAATGGTGTGTTCAAGGGGCAAGGACAGAAATCTGGAAAATCCCACTGTTTTGCACCCTTTTTCCTTAGGGCCAGCACTGGACCAACTACCTCGGGGATGACATCGCCCGCTTTGCGCACCACCACCGTGTCACCAGGCCGTACATCCTTAAGCCGGACCTGCTCTCGATTGTGCAGGGTCGCCATGCTGACAGTGGAACCGCCGACAAACACAGGCTCCAGAACAGCAAAAGGTGTGGCTCGCCCGGTTCGACCAATAGAAACCTGGATGTCTTTAAGGACTGTGTTCTTTTCCTCGGGCGGGAACTTGAATGCAATCGCCCACCGCGGTGCACGTGATGTGAATCCAAGTCGCTCCCGCTGTGCGAGATCGTCAATCTTGACCACAACACCATCGATCTCATAAGGCAAGTCGTGACGCTGTTCTTGCCACTTTTGGCAAAAGGCAATCACAGCATCAATTCCATCCACGCGCTCAATTGCCGGATTAACGGGGAAGCCAAAACTTTGCAGGGTGTCAAGCGTTTGGTGATGGAATTGATCAGCGCCACCACCGACAACTTCACCGAGTTGATATGCCCAAAAAGAAAGCTCGCGCTCGGCTGTTACCTGCGCATTTTTTTGACGCAGACTGCCAGCGCCCGCATTACGTGGGTTGACAGGAACGGAATCGGGTTTCTTCCCTTCCGCAACACGCAATTCGTTTTCACGTAACTTTTGATCACGCAACTTTTCGAATGCGGCGATGCTCATGTAGACCTCACCGCGCACTACGAAAACAGCAGGCGCCTCACTTGGCAATTGTTTTGGCACACCTTTGATGGTGCGAACATTTGCTGTCACATCTTCGCCGGTAACTCCATCGCCACGTGTTGCTGCTTGTGAGAGGTTTCCGGCTTCGTAGCGAA
Organism: uncultured Actinomycetes bacterium; assembly: GCA_903925985.1. GTDB lineage: Bacteria > Actinomycetota > Acidimicrobiia > Acidimicrobiales > Ilumatobacteraceae > CAIYHK01. Next base: position 17,139 of record CAIYHK010000103.1, on the reverse strand, counting down.
TTGAAAGTGCAAGCCCATCAATCTTGAGTTCACAGACAAAGTGCAATTGTTCACCCGGCAGACTTTTGACCATGCGCTCACCCCATGCGAGCAACTCCGATTCGTCCATCGCATTATCGAGGCTGGTCATCGGAATTCGGTGCGTCACAGGATCAAAGGTCGCCGCCACCGCCCCACCAACGTTGAGAGTTGGAGAATCTGGGCTCGCAAGCTCTGGATACTTTTCTTCAATCTGGATTAGCTCACGTTTTAACTGGTCATATTCAGCATCACTTATCTGTGGCGCATCCTGACCGAAATAAAGCGAATCGTGGCGGATCAGTTCATCACGCAGATACTCCGCGCGGTCTCGATCTTTCTTAGGAATTGCCACGCAGGCACGATACCGAATTTCTTCAGGTACGTAATGCCAGTTGCAATGAAGCCGTACCGTCCGCAACACGGCTTCCTAGTGCCCGCAATTGGTCCATGCCACGCAAGGTGCTTACTTCGCTGTGCATCCCGAACCCGCAAGCTGGGGTGACTATGCATTGGTCGAGAAGTCGGCCCGCATCTGCTCCTGCGTCGACCAGCTCACACCATCTGGCAGTTAGTGAACGCCATGCTCGCTCAGGACCAAGTGGCTGGGGGCCATCGGTGCGCACGGCACCCCATGCGATTACGCCACCCGACTCGACAAAGTTTGCAAGACGTGCTTGATGACCACTCAAAACGGCACTAACTGGAAATGACACCAACGAAGGACCCGCATCCAAGATCAAGCCCCAGTCCGGATCCCCACAACAATGCACGCCGGCGACTGCACGTTGTTCTACCAAGGCAAGTGCAGCCGAGAGCATGTCAACACCGTGGTCAAGGCGTACTGGTGAATCATCGGTGCTCAACATCCCAAACGATGGTTCATCGAGTAGGACAACTTGTTGCACGCCTGGGAGAGCGGTGGCAACGGCATCGAGCATCGCACTCGTGTGCTCACGCACTGCGCGTACAGCAATTGAAAATGCGGTCTCAGGATCGAGTCCGGCTCGCACAAGTGCAACACCCAACGAGATTGGGCCAACAAACTGCCACTTGACCATTTTGGGAGCGGATGGTTTTGAAAATTCAGGCAATGCAACTCGGAGGAATTCACGAAAACCCGTGAACGCATCTGAGCCAAGATCAGTACTGACGTGTTCGCGTAAATCAACTGCATGTGTGTCAATGGCGATGCTTCCATATTGACCAAGAGAAATACCGCTTATACCGAGCACTGCTTGGCTGATCATTCCTTCAGCTGGCGAACGCTTCGGGAGTGTTGGAATTGCCGGCAACATCGGTGTGGCTTGCAAAGCAAATTCTGCAGCAACAGTGGCATTGCGGAAAGGAAGACTTCCGATGGCGGTTGTAACGCCCTCTTGCGCAACCTCTATTTGCCCCAATTGCATCCACTTTTCGTATCACTTTGCAGTCGTCTTGGCGAAACCCGATATCAAGTACAAGGCTTAGTGTCATGAATCCAAAAATGATCCATCGTGTTGCCATTGCAACATGGATTCTCAGTGGCGCGTGTCTTTTTGGAATTAGTGACCTAATTAGTCATTTTGGCGACTCTGCTCGCGTCGTTTGGTCTGTCTACGCATGGACAATCTGGGTCCTAGGCGTGTTCTTGATGCTCATTCCTTCAACTTTGGGACTTGTGATTGTGCGCACAATCACGCCACTTGCCGTAGTTGGCGCGTGCGCTGGCTTTTTCATTGATTCAGTTCCAGGGATTTGGCTAATCGGATTTGTTTTTACCGTGGCCAGCTTGATTGTTGTTTTTTCGGCGGAGTTTGGTCATGTATTCGTGAATGGCTCTGCTTATGGCGATGAAATTCGGTTTCTTCTGCGTCCGCCAGTTCAGTACTTACTCCCAGTCACCATCGCGTGGCTACTCCTTGTAGTGCCTGTTACTGCAGTTGGCGCGTGCCTGGCTTCAAAACAGTGGTTGCCCGCGGTTGTCGGGGCTCTCTTTGCGATCCCAATAGCGCCTCTCATGACCGCACGGCTCGGCAAACTGTCCACACGGTGGCTAGTGCTCGTACCGGCGGGGTTGGTGATTCACGACAAGATGGTGCTGGCTGAAACCGTGATGTTTCGACGGTTGAAAGTTGGTGACATCCAGCTTGCTCCCGCGAACACCGAGGCCGCCGATCTCACAGGAGTCACTTGGGGGATACCGCTCCAGGTAAACGTGAGCGATGGCGACAAAATCATTTTCCGTCCAGACAAAGAGCACCCGAACGGTCGCGCAATTCATGTTTATGGAATGCTCGTCGCGCCGAGCAGGCCAGGACTGTTTATTGCGTCCTGGAAGCGCTGACGATCCCACCGCCGACCACGTATGTGTCGGTGGGGTCGTAGAAAACCACACTTTGGCCAGGTGACACCCTGAGATGTGGCTCGAACCAATTGAGGTGCAATCGCCCCTCATTTATTTGCAAAGTTGCCGGAGCAGTTTCCCCATGCGCACTGCATTGAACCATCACCGCTAGACCCGCCCCCATAACTTCATCTGGCTGCCCAACGGGCCACACGATGTTGTCGATTACCTCAAACTGGGTCATCAGCATCTCGCGAGGGCCAACCACCACAGTGGCTTCTTCGCCGTCACGTTTGATGTCGACCACAAATTTCTTTGGGCCACCGCCTGGTCCTCCGAGCCCTCTGCGCTGCCCGAGGGTTACGAGTTCAACTGACTCAACTTCGCCTTCTGGTTGACCGTCGGTTCCAACAACACGTGCACGACGAAGCGGAATTCGATTTCCTAGAAAACTTTCGCGACCACCTTGGCGTGAAATGAAGCACACATCTTGACTGTCGGGCTTGGTGGCAGTGCGCAGTCCAAGTGCAACGGCTTTCTCACGCACAACATCTTTGGTCATTGAACCAACTGGGAACAATGTGCGATCCAATTCATCACGGTCACATGTGTAAAGCACATAGCTTTGGTCTTTCGCACGATCGTGTGCTCGCGCAAGTCGTGGTGTGCCGTCATCAAGGTGGATGATTCGCGCATGGTGGCCAGTTGCAACGGCTTCAAATCCGAGAACGCGTGCGCGCTCAGACAAGCGTTCGAACTTGAGGTGTCGGTTGCATTCAATGCACGGGTTAGGTGTGACACCTATGCGGTGGGCATCAACATATGGATCAACCACATGGCGGTTGAAGTCTTCAGTGAAATTAAACACCACGTGGTCAATACCTAGTTGCTGGGCAACCCGACGAGCATCTTCGACATCCGAAACCGAACAGCATCCCGTGTCGCTCTCTCCACCCCAAAGCCTCATGGTTACTCCAACCACATCATGGCCCGCCGCAATCAGTTCGGCTGCGGCTACGGAGGAGTCAACTCCTCCAGACATCGCCATTAACACACGCATCGCTACGACCGCCTCAGGTGCGTGATTGATTCAGTGAGTGCGCTGATGGCGACATCGATATCCGCATCAGCTGTGGTGTGTCCAAGGGTCATGCGTAGTGCGCCCCGCGCGAGGTTGCGATCAACGCCCATTGCATGAAGCACGTGCGACGGTTCCATGGCTCCACTGGCACAAGCAGAAGCCGCAGATGCACATACGTTGGCCTGATCAAGGAGAAATAACAGCGCCTCATTCTCGACACCTTCAACGCAGACATGAGCAGAACCCGGTACACGACTTGATCGTGGTGCAACCTCATGAATTCCACCAACTGTTGCAGTAACCGTGTCCACCAAACGATCGCGCATCACGCCCACGCGGCGAACCACCGTGTCCATCTCCGCACGAGTCTCCACTAGCGCGGCTGCTGTACCAACAATTCCTGCAACATTGTGAGTGCCACTTCTGCGCTCGCGTTCTTGTCCCCCACCGAACATCAGTGGCTCAACAGAAATACCTTGCCGCAACCACAAAATTCCAACTCCCTTTGGCCCACCAAATTTATGTGCCGAAAGTGAAATCGAATCAACAACTGCGGTTATCGGTGCGAGATCCATCCATGGTGCGGCCTGCACAGCGTCTGAGTGAATGATCGCTTTCGGTGCATGCTCGCGTACCACTCGCGAAACACTCTTCATGTCGGTGACTACACCTGTTTCGTTGTTCACAGCCATCACCGAGACCACAGCAACATTGGGGGTCTGGCGGAGAACTTCTTCAAGAGCCGCAAGGTCGATAACACCACCGGCATCAACTGGAACAACTATTCCATTCACATGCTCAACTGGGTGAAGCACCGCATGGTGCTCGGCGTTGCTGGTAACTGCGACGCCACCTGTGCGGCGCACCGCTCCAAACACCACTGTGTTGTCACTTTCAGTACCACCACTTGTGAAGATGATCTCACCAGGTAGCACTCCGAGCAACGACGCGATCTGGTCACGAGACTCATCAATTGCCTGGCGCGCTTCACGTGATGCGCGGTGACTACCAGTCGGGTTAGCAAATGAATCACGTGCGAATCGCTCCATCGCAGCCGAAGCCGACACCCGCAGCGGCGATGACGCCGCATGGTCAAGGTAGGCAAAACGGTTGGATGGCACCTATCAAGGGTAACCACGCCTCTTGGCGCGGGCACGTCCGGGCGTGGTCAACTGGTGATGTGCCTGAGCCAATTGATGCCAACTATGGCGAGACCTTCGCCGATGTCTATGACGATTGGTACGGCGCAGTGTCCGACGTAGGTGCATTGACCGCACTTATCGACCGGCTGCTGGAAGGCGGACTCTCAGGTGCCAAGGTGATCGAATGCGGCGTTGGCACCGGCCGGGTGGCACTGAGTCTTGCTAGGGCGGGTGCACTGGTGACTGGGATCGACAACTCTGAGTCAATGCTCGTACGCCTGCGCGCAAATGATCCCGAAGATGCCGTAACAGCTTTATTGGGTGACATGAGTTGTGAATTACCGATGCAGGAATTCGCCGTTGCTGTGGTGGCTTTCAACACACTCTTCAATCTGCAGAGCGAGGACCAACAGCGACACTTCTTCAACCACGTTGCTTCGCGTTTACTTCCGGGTGGCCTGCTGTTCATCGAAGCCAATGAGTTTCGCCATGTTGAGCGAGTTGAGGTTGAGAGCGAGCAACTACGCCCCGGTGGGAGCACAGTGCAAAGCCGCAGCCAGATCGACCCCACTTCTCAGACTGCAAGTGGTGAGTTTGATGACGGCTCAACAGTGCGTCAGTGGAGAATTCGCTATCTGTCCACAACGCAAATTGACGAAATGGCAACTGAAGCTGGCTTCTCATTGGTCCAACGCACCGAAGATGCGATCGGAACACCTTTCACTGAATTGTCCGAACGCCACGTTTCAGTGTTTCGGCGACCTATCCTTGAAGAACAGTGAGCCAATTAAGACTGAATCCATTAAACGGCCGTTGGGTCACCATCGTTGCTGAACGCTCAGAACGACCCACGGATTTCGCCCCTCGCACCCTCCAAGTTGAGACAGAACTCAATCGCCCATGCCCTTTCTGCCCCGAACACACCGAGGATCGCGAGCCAACACTCGAAACGCTCGATGAAAACGGGAACTGGAAGATGCGCGTGGTGCCAAACCGCTACCCCGCGTTTTCAGGTGATGACCCGATGGCAGTGCGCAACCTTGGTCCCGTGCATGTGATGTCCGAGGCCAGTGGAATTCACGAGGTCTTTGTATTCACGCCAAAGCATGACGCCCGTATCGGTGAAATGTCTGATGCTGAAGTTGGCGCGATGATGGATGTGTTGAAGGAACGCCTCGTCCAGCACCTTTCCACACCAAACATCCGTTACACACAAGCAATCGTGAATCACGGTCGTGAAGCTGGAGCTTCTCTTGCCCACCCTCACGGTCAGATCCTTGGCTTGCCATTCGTGCCCGGCGAAATTCTCGATGAAGAGCGTGCCTTTGGTCGTTTCTCGGGTGGTTGCATCCTGTGCGCCACCATTGAAGCCGAGCACGTGGATGGAAAGCGCGTGGTACTTGAAGATGAGAACACCCTGGTGCTCTGCCCTTACTGGAGCGGAATGCCCTATGAGTTGCTGATCATTCCCAAAAGCCATTCTGCGCACTTGACTGATGCTTCAACTGATTCTCTGCACAGTATGGGTGTCGCAATCAAGCGCGCTCTCATCACTTTGAATCTTGCCCTCGGTGATGTTGCTTTCAACCTCGGATTCCATACCGCTCCTGGTCACCACTCGGGCATGTACCACTGGCATGTACACCTGTGGCCAAAACTCGTGACCACCGCGGGTTTTGAACGCGGCACAGGTGTTTTGATCAACATCGTTCCCCCAGAGGATGCTGCACTTACGCTTCGAAATGCAGCCGCGAAATGAGTCGCGTTTCCGTTGCTGTAGAAATTGAAGCCACACCTGCACGCGTGTGGGAAGTTGTCGAACCGATTGAAAACCATGTGGACTGGATGGCAGATGCCGTTGCGATTCGTGTGACAAGTTCACACAATCGTGGAATTGGTGTCACTTTCGATTGTGATACCAAAGTCGGCCCACTCAAACTCACCGACAAGATGGAGATCGTTGAGTGGCTTCCCGGTAGCGCAATGGGTGTGCGTCATTCAGGAATCGTCACTGGTGCGGGTCGCTTCACTCTCACGCCACTTCGCGGTGGTGCAGCAACCCGGTTTGCGTGGGATGAAGATCTCCGATTCCCATGGTGGCTTGGTGGGCCAATCACGGGATTCATTGGTGGTGGGCTCGTAATGCGACTCATTTGGCGTCGCAACTTGAAAGAACTAAAACAGCTGGTTGAGCGCGGCGCTTAAGCCTGCACTGATGCGAGCATTTCGTCGGCTGCGGTCCACGGATCAATGTTGCGCTCCAAAACCTCGGCTTGCAACTGATCCCATCTTGGGCCTGTGCAAATCTCGCGTGCGCGCTGGTAGAGCCTTCGAGCAACAATCTCTCTAAGTTCTTCACCGAGTCGAAACTTGCGACGAGCTTCTAGTTTCCCCGAGGCCTCCATGTGCTCGCGATGACGCAATACGGTTTCCCAGAGTTCTTCAACACCGGTGCCATCGGATGCAACTGTGGCCACTACAGGTGGGCGCCAGTCGTCGTGGGCGATATCAGACATATCAAGCATCTGTTCAATATCGCGTCGTGTTTCTTCGGTGCCCTTGCGGTCCGATTTATTGATCACAAAGATGTCGGCGATTTCCATGAGGCCCGCTTTGTTGGCTTGCACCGCATCACCCCATCCTGGGTTAACCACGACAACAGTGGTGTCGGCCTTGCCGGCAATTTCAACTTCAACTTGGCCTACGCCAACGGTCTCCACAAGCACCCATTGTCGACCCACAGCATCGAGCACCCGAATTGCCTCGGGTGTTGCGAGCGAGAGCCCACCTAGATGTCCACGCGTGGCCATTGACCTAATGAATACACCCGGATCAGTTGCAAAGTCCTGCATGCGAACACGGTCACCAAGAATTGCACCACCCGTGAAAGGTGACGAGGGATCAATCGCAAGAATTGCAACTTCAATTTCCCGTTTACGTAGTACGCCGATAGTGGCTGCAGTCAACGTGGATTTTCCCGCACCAGGAGCGCCAGTTAAACCAACTGTGTAAGCCTTGCCACTCTTTGGGTAGGCGATGCGACTAACGGCACGAGATTCTTCATCGCTTCGCTCCACCATCGATAAGAGTCGTGCCAGCGCACCACGATCACCAGAACATGCAAGGTCAAAGAGTTCCTGTGGATCGCGAGTGCGAAGGGCCACGGTCAGACCGCGATCACTTCAGTCACGCCATCGACTCGGTCACGCATGATCCGCTCGATGCCGGCTTTCAGGGTTTGGCCTGATGCGGGGCAGGTTCCACAGGCACCGACCAGGGTGACTTCAACAACACCGGTCTCCTCGTTCACCTCACGCAGCACAACATCGCCGCCGTCGGCCTGGAGCGCAGGCCGTATGACTTCGATTGTTTCTTCTACTTTCTTGCGCATTGACATTGAAGGGTCCTTGGTTGCGTCACATCGAAAAAGTGTGGAATTCCATTGAACCACCAAACCGCCTACGATTCCGACCCATGTTGGCTCATCAAGGTGGCTGGGACGAGATTTTGCTGGTTGCGGGTCCCATTGTTGTGATTGTTGGCCTGCTGGCACTTGCCAACAAGCGTGCCAAACGTCTCCAGGACCAGCGCCAGGAGTCCGAAGACCCGAGCTAAATGCGCTCGATGTCTGCACCTATTGAGCGCAGACGTCCCACGAGGTCTTCATAACCACGATCGATGTGGTGGATGTCATGAATCACGGTTGTGCCTTTGGCGACCAACCCCGCAACCACCAGCGCCGCACCGGCACGGATGTCTGGCGCCCTAACGGGTGCTCCTGAGAGCGATTCGCGACCACGCACAACCGCATGATGTCCGTCGGTTCGGATATCAGCACCAAGGCGTTGCAATTCTTCGACATATCTAAAACGGCCCGGATAAAGATTCTCAGTCACAATGCCAACGCCATCAGCCACGCTCAACATCGTCACGATCAATGGTTTGTAGTCGGTAGCGATTCCTGGATATGGAAGTGTCGCTACATCAATTGACTTGAGGCGCCCACTCGCTTCGGCAATCACACCGTCTTCCACGGGCGTGATTCGCATTCCCATATCAGTGAAACGCTTAAGGAGCATGTCCATGTGCTCACCGACCGCATCAAACACCTTCACTTCTCCACCGGCAACGCCGACCGCCGACATATACGTTGCGGCTTGCACTCGATCCGGCACTACTCGATGATTCGCAGAGTGCAAATTACCAATTTCAACGCCATGAATCACAAGAGTGCCCGAACCGATGCCCTCGATGTCGGCACCCATGGATACGAGCATGGTTGCGAGATCAGTTATTTCAGGTTCGCGGGCGGCGTTGTCAAGAACAGTTGTCCCTTTGGCAAAAACAGCCGCGGTGAGAATGTTCTCAGTTGCGCCGACACTCGGGAACTCAAGTGTGATCTCAGCACCGTGCAGACGTTCACAAACACCAATCACGTCACCGTGGGCAAAGGTGAAAGTTGCACCCATCGCTTCGAGTCCAGCAAGGTGCATGTCGATTGGTCGTGAACCAAAATCATCTCCACCCGGCATCGCAACACGGACTTCACCGAATCGGCCAAGAAGTGGGCCGAGAACATTGATTGAAGCTCGAATTTTTTCAACAAGTTCATATGGTGCAACTGGAGTGATTGAACCTGAATTGGTGATTCGCAGAATGCCTTGATCCATGCGTGAGGAGTCAACCACTACACCCAACGCTTCGAGGAGTGTGGCCATGATCGGCACATCGGCAATATGCGGAGTGTTCGTGATCGTGTAGTCACCATCTGCAAGCAGAGTGGCAGCCATCAGCTTGAGGGCTGAGTTCTTAGCTCCAGGCACAACCACTGAACCTGAAAGTGGTCCACTTTGGCGAACGAGAATCTGCTCCTCGGAGGGGCTTTTTGGCACCTCAAAAGTATGCTCGCTTCCGTGCCCCTCAATGTGACCACTATCGCGAAACAGTGGTCAGTCAACGATCAGCCATGGCTGATTGAGCCCCGCACGGACATAGTGCAGGAAACACTTGTACATGCCGAGCCTGATATCACCGATGGCACGCTTGCTCGATTTGTGCAAATGCACGGTCCATTCGTGCATTACGAGCGCGTGGTGCAGAGATCTGGCCACACAATTGCTGAGACCACGGAGTTTTCCGTGCGGATTCCATGGTTTGGGTGGTTGTTCCGATTGTTGATGGCACGTTTCATGCGCCGGAGATCGCCAGAGTCACAAGCACGAGCATGGTGGTCTCCACCAACCACCATCTCAGCCAGCGAGGCGGCGATTCTTGGTCTGCTTGCGGCTGCTTCAATGCTTGCTGCTTTCATCAACACACTGTTCACCCAAACCCTCACTTACTCTTCCGAGGAATTTGATATCTCATCGACCGGTCAAGGTCTTGGCGCTGCGGTAGTGCGTTGGGGAATCATCATCTCAATTCCAATTGCAATGGCAGCCGATCGGATTGGTCGCCGCCGCGTGATGATCCGACTCGCCTACATTGCACCCGTCATCGCATCACTTGGCGCACTTGCACCAAACTTCGGAGTGCTTGTCGGCACACAGGCCATTGGTCGACCACTTGCCCTCACATTGGATTTGTTGATCATCGTCACTGCTGCTGAGGAAATGCCACGCAATGCCCGTGCCTATGCGGTGAGCATTCTCGCAATGGCTAGCGGTCTCGGTGCTGGAGTCGCGGTAGCTGCATTGCCGCTTGCAGGGCTCGCTACGTGGGGCTGGCGCCTTGTGTTCGTAATTGCACTCGTGTGGTTGCTTGTGGCACGACACCTACGCACCTCTCTACCGGAAACTCGACGCTTCATCACAGCTTTAGAAAATCCACATGCTTCAAAGATTCAATTTGATCGCATCGCATTAATTGCATCGGTGGCTTTTATCGGCAACCTCTTTGTGGCAACGGCATCCATTTTCCAGAACGAATATCTAAAGGAAGTGCGTGGATTTCCAGCGTGGCAAATTGCGTTGTTTACCACGCTGACCGCGATACCTGCATCCGTTGGGTTGATACTTGGCGGACGCATCGCAGACGCCCGAGGCCGACGCATGCTTGCGGCATCAATGATCCCGATCGGCACCGCACTCGTGGTTACGTCGTTCTCAGTTGGTGGATTCGGCATGTGGCTCTCTGCGGGAATGGGAAGTGTCCTTATTGCACTTGCATATCCGGCAATGGCTGTTTACCGTGCAGAGTTGTTTCCGACACAGCGCCGGGGTCGGGCTGCTTCAATAATCACCGCATCTTCACTACTTGGTGGAAGCATCGGTCTGATTGCGGGCGGTCTAATGATTGACAACGGGCTTAGCTACGGAAATGTGATGGCGATTCTTGCTGTTGGGCCCCTCACCGTGGGATTGATTGTCCTTGTCTCCTATCCCGAGACCGCGCACCGCGAACTCGAGGACATCAACCCTCAGGATCGAACTGGCTCAGAGACCTGACACCCATTCATTGATGCACGATGCAATTTCAGCATCCTTGCCCTTTAGTTCGTGTCTTGCACCTTCAATGAATTTGATCGTTTTGGCACCACGTATCTTGCGAGTGTGTTGCTTCAATTCCTCGGGTGAAGCAAACGGATCCTTAGTGCCATGAATGAAGAGAGTCGGCACGTGAATTTGCGATAGATGAGCTGCGCGAAGCTTTTCAGGCTTTCCCGGGGGGTGCAACGGATACGAAATAAGTACAAGTCCCGCGGTTTGCAATGCATCACACTCTGCGCCGGCTACAACCATGGAGCACATTCGACCACCCATGGAGCGGCCACCGATAACGATGTCGGACACATCGACTTGCCATTTCTTGGCCGCTGCGAGAACTTCTTTACGAACGCATTCAAGTAACACTGGTGTTGGATCTGGAAACGGTTTTCCGGCGCGGCGGTAAGGAAAATTCACACGTTTTACTGGTAATGGCTTAAGTGTCTTTTCAATCAGTTTCAGACTTGAATGGTCACGGTCGCTACCAGCGCCGTGAAACAACACGACACCCTTCACGGTGCTGATTCCAGCAGCACACGACGAGCCTCTGTTATGTCAGCAATTAATTGGCTCGCGTCCGCTTCGGCACCGCCATGATCTGGATGGACATCACGCAGTCGATCACGGAAGCGTCTTTGCACCTCACGCTTGCCAGGTACCGCAGCGCCGACTGGGAACCCCAAAACTTCAAGAGCCCAAGCCCGCGGATCCGTGAGAGCAGTGAGCGAACTGCTCCCACCACCAAGCACATATGAGGCAAAAGCTGGACCAATCGTGCCTCCCCACTTCATCGCCCGATGGAGAAGTGGGGCCACTGCCTGGCGCACAGAATCATCAAAACGTTCGAGTACATAAATTGCACCAAGCACCTGCTGCAGATGGCTGCCGTGAGTTTCAAGATCAAACTCGAGAGTTTCGCCTTCCCCGTGAATGCTGTGCATGCTGCGAGCGAGCCCATGTCGATCAACCTGGTAACGATGTCGTAATCGTGGCTGCACAATTTTCTCTCCACGTGTTACCTGCGTGACAAGTCGATGAATATCGGGCACCAAATCCTCGTCCACACTGCGAAAATGAGCTGACACAACAGCAGCCAATAAAAGACCCCCAAGACCCGGCGCCGGATCCATTGGTAGATCAATTTCACCCAGTGCAAGACGACGCGTTGGCGCAAACGGGCGCGAGTGCCAAATCTCGAATCCTGCTAAGTACATATGAGATCCACTGACTACTTACTGGTCAGGACTCGTCGACGATGATTTCAATACCGAGGTCGTCGAAGGACTCGATCAGTTTCTCGGTTACCAGGGCATCATGCTCGGACACCACCACGATTGCGCTCTCCCAACGATGCGGAATTCTTGCAGTCACCAGTGCTTCTGCGCAGCGACTCAGTTGATGGGTATCCCACTCACTCAAATCAAATTCGATCTCGGGGCCAGCAACAACTGTTCGATTTTCACCTTCAATCTTTGAACACCAGTCGTCAACCATCGCCTCAGCCCAATCAGGAACGATGAGTTCACTGCCTTCCCAACCATGGAGAATTTCTGATTCAACCAACAGCTCAACCAGATCAGACTGTTGATCAGGTGACCAATTGGCGAGGTCGTAGTGCACTTTCGGCGAATCCTCGTCGTAAGGGCTCCACTCAGACATGGTTCAACTGTAACCAGCAATGGCTGTTTTTCTACCTGCCCATGACGGAATTGAGAAATGTCTCCATTGCGTGGAACTCACGCATTTTGTTTTCCGGTGAGCGGAACCCGTGACCCTCGCCCTGCATGACTTCGAACTCCGCTCGGCCACCAGCAGACCTCACCGCTTCAACCAAAGACGCACCCTGCACTATCGGAACAACGGGATCGGCATCACCATGCATCACCAGCATCGGCGTGTGCTTTAGGGCAACGGCCTTGAAGAGTGGGGATCTAGCTCTGTAGTTCTCGTCGTCGCCCGCCAATGTGCGAACACTGTGACGCTCGAAACGATGACTTGTTGCCGCCAAATGTGCGAGATCAGTAACTGGATATGAGACAACGACACAGCATGCAACATCTGGGTGATCTGCAACCACGTTGAGTGCAGTCATGCCTCCAGCTGAACCACCGACTACTGCAACCGAAGTAGGTGGTAACTCAAGGCCACGAATCACCGCAGCAATGTCATTGGAGTCATATTCACCCCAGTGTCCAAGCAAAGTGTTTTGGAAGTTGCGTCCATGGCCTGTGGTTCCTCTGTGGTCAGGAACAACAATCGTGTATCCGCGTGACAACCAATAGTTGAACTTCGGATACCAAACCACCTGCCACTGATCGGTAGGGCCACCGTGTACCCAAACAAGGTGACGCCCATTTGGATTGGCTGGCGTGTAACGACGCACTGTGAGATTTCCAACACGAAGTACTTCGGGTTCGATAAGTGACTCGCCGTACTCGCTGAAGTCACCAGCACTACTGACCACTTTCTTCTCTCCGTTTGCCTTGTCGTAGACAACTACCTGTGGTGGTGTCTTGGCACCTGATCGAATCGCGCCGATAATGCCTTGGCCACTACAGAGACTGTGGTGCACACCTTTACCAATCTCGGAGGACTTGTTGGTGCGAAGGTCGTGCCGTAAGAGACGCCCAAAGCCCTGTTCATTGCGAGTGAAAAATACTGAGTCACCATCGTGCACCCACGAACGAATCCCCATCCCCCAAGTTGGGCCTGCGTGTTCAAATTCTTCGTTGATCAGCACTCGTGGTCGACCACGCCATACCCCTTTGATCAACGAGACATTGAGCCAGCCCGACGCATCACTTACACACCCAAGTTGTCCACCAGGGATGGATCGCACCTGCTGCATCTGTGAATCACCTGGCCGAACCAGCCATCGTGATCGCATACCGTTCCACATCCGAACACCGCTTGACTCCCACGGCATGTGTGGAGTGTTCCAAGCACTCCACACGAGTCCATGAATGGTCCACGCTGGATCGAACGCAAAGTCAGCACTTTCGTCCACAAGACGAACATCACCTGAACGTGTTTCAACAACCATCAGACTCCGTGAATCAGCAACCACTGCAATCCGGCTCCCTAGGGGTGCCACGCCTGCGAGCGGTCTTGCGTCACCCCGCCAGATAACCCGTGAAGACTTCGTGCGGATTTCGTATTCAACGAGTGATCCGTCTTTAGCCGCATAGAACACCGATGTGCCATCGATATGCCATCCATATGCGCCGCCACCTTGACCACGTCCTGCAGCGATTGGAATCTCGAGACTATGGGCCTCAACTTCACCGGTTCCGAGACTGGCGATATGCAGTTCACTGCCATTAGCCGAGCTGGCGATCCATGAAAGTTGGTTGTCTGAGTCGGGCCGCACCCGAAGTTCGGTGAATTCGGTACCAGAGATCACCTTTTCAACCGGGATAGGAGCCACATGACGAGGGTACTGCCCACTAACTTTTGAGGGATGCCTGAAACGACTCGCCCCGACCGCAACCTCGCCCTTGAGCTCGTGAGAGTAACTGAATCCGCTGCACTGGCCGCTGCTCGATGGGTTGGCCGAGGCGACAAGAACGGAGCCGACGGAGCCGCTGTAGACGCGATGCGCACCGTGCTTGCCACCGTGCCAATGGATGGCATCGTGGTAATCGGCGAAGGTGAAAAAGACGAAGCTCCGATGCTCTACAACGGCGAGTCCGTCGGTGACGGCAGTGCTACCAAGACCGATGTCGCCGTTGACCCGATTGATGGCACCACACTCACATCATTGGGTCGTGCTAACGCCATTTCGGTGATTGCGGTTAGTGAGCGTGGCACGATGTTTAATCCAGGTCCGTGCGTATACATGGACAAGATTGCAGTCGGTCCGTCGGCAGCTGGACACATTGATATCAATGCAAGCCCAACCGAAAACTTGAAGCGCATTGCTAAAGCGAAGAACGAAAGTGTGCGCGATCTGACCGCGATGATTCTTGATCGCCCACGACACGCTGATCTGATTGACGAAGTGCGGCGCACAGGTGCTCGAATCCGACTCATTAGTGATGGCGATATCTACGGTGCAATCGCTACCGCATGGCCAGATGCCGGAGTCGATGTTCTATTCGGTACAGGTGGCACGCCAGAGGGCGTGGTTGCTGCCGCAGCTTTGAAGTGCATGGGTGGCGAGATACAAGGTCGCCTTTACCCACGCAATGAAGAAGAACGCAAAGCCGCAATTGACGCTGGTTATGACCTCAATCAGGTCCTCACCAACGAGGTGCTTGTGCGAGGCAACAACTGCTTCTTTGCCGCAACTGGTGTGACCGACGGCGAGTTGGTACGCGGCGTGCGCTACGACTCAAACGGTGCACGCACGCAGTCGCTCGTGATGCGATCCAAGAGCGGCACCTATCGGTTGATTGATGCTTGGCATCGGTTAGACAAACTCGCTGGCTATGCGAGTGTCAACTACGGCTGATTACTTCTTTCGTTTTGGAATGTTGGCGCGCATTCCAATTGCAAACATTTTGCGCCTCAATCGGCGTGGGGTCACATTCGTGACTGCATCAAGAACTTTGTAGACCGTTCCGGGCACCGAAACTGGCTTGTTGCGTGCGACGTCTTCTAATCCAACGCGCGCGACCAACGCAGATGATGTCCACATCTTTTTCGGGAAGATGTCGTGGTGGTTTCCGGTACCGGCGACTTGCTGAAACTCGGTTGCAGTCAGTCCCGGGCAAAGTGCAGTCACATGCACTCCTGCACCTTTCAATTCCACGTTCATCGCTTGGCTGAGGCTTAATACATAAGCCTTGGTTGCCGAATAAACCGCCATGAATGCTGACGGGTTGAAGGCTGCAATGCTCGAGACATTCAAGATGAAACCACGACCTCTGGGCGCCATAGTTGCTGCCGCGGCACGTGAAATGAGCGACAGCGAAGTGCAGTTGAGTGTTAGCTCATCAGCCATGCGTTGTGGATCGTGTGTTGCGAGCAAAGTTTGCGATCCAAAGCCCGCATTATTGACTACAAGATCAATCGGATTCGTATCACTTGCAACACGCTGTACGACCGCAGCGACACCTTCTTTTGTTACGAGGTCCGCCACCAGCACCTCGATGCCGGGAAGTTCCTTAGCCAACGCCTCGAGCCGGTCTTTGCGCCGGGCAACCACCACAACTGGAATACCAGCAGCGGCCAGTTGACGTGTTATCTCTTCGCCAATGCCGCTGGAGGCTCCGGTAACGAGGGCGCGCGTGAAGGGATAACCGGCCATCGGAGGCCCGCCGCAATCAGTGGGCGGTTATGCCCGTGTGGCCAGCTGCCGTGAGACGCGCCTGAGCGCGACGCAGAGCCGCTTCAGCTTCAGCATCATGACCGTGGCGCAGGGTCTCTTCGGCACGCTCACGGGCGCGCTGAGCGCGTGTGATGTCAATCTCTGCAGCCAGCTCGGCGTTGTCCGACAGAATCGTGACTGTCGAGCCGTTCACCTGCACGAATCCGCCGTGGACCGCGATGTCCTGTACGGAACCGTCGACCAAATAGACGCGGGTATGGTTCTCAACGAGTGAGCCGAGGAATGGGGCATGGCCCGCGAGAAACGCGATCTCGCCCCCGCCAGCGGTGCGGGTAATGACCTGATTTGCCTCGCCCGAGTAGAGAACCCGCTCGGGTGAGACAATCTCAATGGTCAATGACGCACCAACGGCCATTATGCGTTCTCCTGCAGCGCCTTCGCCTTGGCGAGCACCTGCTCGACACCACCGACGTTCAAGAACGCCTGTTCAGGAACTTCGTCGAGTTCGCCGTTGATCAGAGCCTCAAAGCTCTCTACGGTCTCAGCAACTGGCACATACTCACCAGAAACACCGGTGAACACTTCGGCCACATAGAACGGCTGCGACAAGAAGCGCTGCACCTTACGTGCGCGTGACACGGTAAGGCGGTCTTCTTCTGAGAGTTCATCAAGACCAAGAATTGCGATGATGTCCTGGAGTTCCTTGTAGCGCTGGAGGATTTCCTGCACGCGACGAGCAACGTTGTAGTGACGATCACCGACAACTTCTGGCGAGAGAATTGTTGAGGTCGATGCGAGTGGGTCCACCGCTGGGT
>CAIYHK010000102.1 GCA_903925985.1 uncultured Actinomycetes bacterium | reverse complement strand
GGGGTTGTGCCTGACGATCGAACCATTGTGATTGAGCGATTCCGTGATGAGATCGGTGATTGGAGAGTGTGTCTTCTCTCGCCGTTTGGTACCCCTGTGCATGCGCCATGGGCAATGGCACTCGAGCACACGCTGGGAGAGCGTCACGGCATCAAGGTTGAAACCATGTGGGGTGATGACGGGATTGTGCTGCGTTTGCCGGAAGCGATTGAGAATCTCGAAATCACTGATCTCCTCCTTGATCCACTCGAGATTGAGGAGCTTGTGGTTGCAAATCTTCCTCGCACTTCGCTCTTTGCTGCGCGCTTTTCGCGAGTGCGCTGCGCGCTCGCTTCTGTTACCTCGCCGACGCCCCGACCAGCGCACCCCTTTGTGGCAGCAGCGTCAGCGGGCAGCGGATCTTCTCGCTGTAGCGGCGAAATACCCGTCGTTTCCGATCCTGCTCGAGACCAGTCGCGAGTGCATTCAAGATGTCTTTGATGTGCCCGCATTGAAAGATGTGCTTGGTTCGTTGCAGGCACGACGCATCAGAGCCGTGCAAGTAGACACGCCGAAAGCGTCACCGTTTTCCCAGAGTTTGTTGTTCAACTGGATTGCTGCGTACATGTACGAAGGTGACGCACCATTGGCGGAGCGTCGGGCGGCGGCATTAGCTCTCGATCGCGACTTGTTGGCTGATCTCCTCGGTGCTGATGAGCTACGTGAACTGCTTGATAGCGAGGCAATTGCGGCAGTCGAACTCGATGCCCAATGCCTGAGCGACGGTCGTCGCGCACGCAATGTTGATGAGCTACACGACGTGTTGAGACGCGTTGGTGATCTCACCGTTGAGGAAATCAAAGCGCGCTGTGAAAGTGGTGTTGCAGAGGGGCTGAATTCTCTGCTCGGCGCTAAACGAGTGATCAGTGTCGCTGTGTCCGGGGAGACTCGATACATCGTCACCGAAGATGCCGCTCGGTACCGCGACGCGTTAGGTTGTGCTCTGCCTTTGGGGCTCCCTGAAGTTTTCACGACGCCAGTAGCACGGCCACTGGAGGAGCTCGTCGCGCGCTTTGCTCGCACTCATGCGCCATTCCACGCCGCTGACATAGCGCGCAGGTTCGCCATAACTGAAGATCGCGCGTTATCGGTGTTGCTTGCCTTGGAGTCCTCAGAACGAGTGGTGCGTGGTGAGTTCCGACCCGATGGTGTTGAACGCGAGTGGTGCGATGTCGACGTGCTTCGTATGGTGCGGCGGCGATCACTGGCGAAATTGCGCCACGAAGTCGAGCCCGTTGAGCAGTCGGTTCTTGCTGCGTTTCTGGCTACTTGGCATGGAATTGGCCACTCCAGAGTTGGGATGGATGCACTCGTAGAAACAGTCGGCGTGTTGCAGGGAGCTGCAATTACCGCGTCAACACTTGAGACCTTCGTTCTTCCTCGCCGGGTGCGTGGATATCGTGCGTCTGATCTTGATTCACTATGCACCAATGGTGAGGTCGTGTGGGTAGGTGCTGGTGCGATCGGCTCAAGTGATGGGCGAGTGCGTATGTATTTTGCCGATCAACTTCCACTACTGATTCATGGTTATGAATCGCCGAATCCGCCTGATGGCGAGGGCCACAACACAATTCGTGCGCTACTTGCCCAGCGCGGGGCAAGTTTTTGGGGGTCGATTAAGGCGGCATTGCCCAGCCATTCCGATGCGGAGGTCTTGGCAATGCTTTGGGATCTCGTGTGGGCGGGTGAAGTGACCAACGATTCTTTCGCAGCGTTGCGCGCATACCTCGCTGGTGGGAAGACTCCGCGCGTATCAAATCAACGACGCGCATCGGGCCGAGTGCTTAAAGCGCGTCCTGCGCGACTCGCGCGGGTGGGTCCGCCCGCAGGTGCCGGGCGCTGGAGCCTCGTGCGTGAGTTGGTCGGCGAGCCCAATCAAAATGCAACTACGGCCGTGATGCATGCCGTTGCCACACAGTTACTTGAGCGCCATGGTGTAGTCACCCGTGAAGCTGTTCTCGCTGAAGGTGTTCTTGGTGGCTTCTCTGGCGTGTATCCAATCTTGCGGTTGATGGAGGAAAAGGGCCAAGTGCGTCGCGGATATTTCGTGAATGGTCTTGGTGCGGCACAGTTTGCTGTGGTTGGCGCAGTTGACCAATTGCGGTCAACCCGTGACACATTTGTTTCGCTTGCACATGACTCAGAACGCGCAGCACCAAATTTGCTCGCGGCCACCGATCCAGCTCAGCCTTATGGTGCCGCCATCGACTGGCCACACACCGAGGGCCGTCCTGCGCGAGTTGTGTCAGCCGTGGTGATTCTTCGTGACGGCGAGCCCCTTGCATGGTTTGATTTCCGTTCACATAATCTCTGCACGTTCACCAACACCGATCACGGGGCTTGGGCAACCGCGATCGCCGAAGCCGTCAAAAACGGTGAGTTTCGTGGAGCTGAAATCCGTAAAGCAAATGGTGTGCCGGTCAGTGAGATTTCAGAATTAACCCAAGCATTAGCGGCTGCTGGCTTCGTTGAAAGCTACAAAGGCTGGGTGTTTCGCTGATCGCTGAGGAATTCAGCGACCCACGCTGCGGAGTCCGGCCCATGCGAACTGGAATACCTGCTCAGCGATGGTCTCGGGGTTGAATCGCTTTCCTTCGGCAATGAGATGCTGACTCACGCCGATGGCTAAGGCGATCAGTCCAAGTGCCAGTGTGCGCTGGTGTTGGGCATCGATTCCCGCAGTAATCAAAGGTGCGATTGCTTCGGCTAGGGAAGACTCGAGCTTGCGAGTCATCGCTGTGAACTCAGCATCGGTGCGGTCATTGCTTCCAAACAGCAACTGAAATTCGCGTGGGTGTTCGGCCACCCAGGTGAAGTATGCGACAAATCCGAGTCGAGTCGTCTCTTTGCCAGAGTCGGTGTTCTTCGTGGCCTCGAGTACGGCGCTAGTGATGCGGTCACCTACATCGTCGAGCAGCGCAATGTATAGCGCGCGCTTTGAATCAAAGTGTTGATACAGAACAGGCTTCGTGACACCCGCTGCCGCAGCAACATCATTCATTGATGTTGAGTGATAGCCACTCTTAGCGAAAGCATCAATTGCGACTTCCAGTAATTGTTCGCGCCGCGCATCAGCGCTCAATCTCGAGGCGGTTGTGCTCATCGGTAACCCTTGCCACTTTCTTCGTTCTCGGTCGCTCGAACTGCATGTGCGACGACAATTGAAGGAGCAAGCAATATCGAACCAACAACCATGCACGCGGTAATCACAGTGACCATTGGTTGTGTGAAACCGAATGCAAAAGCCATGACAAATACAGCCATGGCAATCGCGTATAGAAGGTATCCAACCCGATTGGCGATCAATGCATACTTAGCAATCTGCTGCCGGCGCTCACGGACAGAGTCGATTCCTGGTTGGGGGAGATTCATCGTCATTAAGTATTGCGCCTAGAGGTTTGTCGGCAACAACCGCGAGAGGTTTTCGTAGAAGAAGTAGAGACAAATAAGGAATGGAATGAGTAACCCACCCACTGCAACCAGAGTTGTGTGCTTGAACTGCGTTGTGAAGCGCCTACGCAGACCAAAGACCAGCGCAATAATTGCCAAAAGTGACAGAGTCCAACCAAAAACGTGTGGCCACGCCGCCGAATCGTGCCACCATCCTTCGGCAAAAGCTTCCTCGGAGTTTGTTGGTGCCACAGTTGGCTCGTCGCCTGACTCGGTCTTGATCTTTACGGGTGGGGACTTTTCTTTGACCAACTTTGAGTAAACGATGTATCGCTTGTCCGAACTCAATTTGGGATGGCAAGTGGTCAGTGTGAGTGTTGCTACGTCGGGTGTCGGGTTGGCAATGACCTCGACTCTTGTTGGTTCCACAATCTCAAAGCCGGTGACTTTGTACGTGAAGTACCCATAAGTCGTTTGAACCTCAATTTTGTCACCGACTTCCAACTTCTCAATGTCTCCAAATGGAGCGTCGTATGTACTGCGGTGTCCGGCAACGGCTGCATTGCCAAGTGTGCCAATCATTGGAGTAGTCGGATAGTGGCCGGGCCCAATCTTTAGATCGCGGTAACGCACACCCTCAACCACATAAACATCAAGATTCATTTTCTCGATGGATAGGTAAGCGATTACATCTCCTTCTTCAGGATC
>CAIYHK010000101.1 GCA_903925985.1 uncultured Actinomycetes bacterium | reverse complement strand
GTCTTTTCACGTTGGGCTTTGTATTCAGGGATAGCTTCATGCCGAAATGTGGGCTCTTTGCGGTCAAACGCCACAAGAACACCATCGGGATTTTGATCTTTCACCATCGTTACCAACATCGTGGCGAAGCCATACACCGCATTTGTCACTTGTCCTGAGGCCGTTGCCATGTCGGTCGGCAACGCAAAGAATGCTCGGTACACGAGAGAGTTGCCGTCAATAAGCAGTAATTTCACGGGCGCAATTCTCCAGCAATGACCCTAAGAGCCACATCACTCATACGCTCGCGGCCACTCATCGCGGTGCGTTGTATGAACGCAAAAGACTCAGACTCGGTCAAGCCAAAGTTGTCAATCAGAAATCCCTTTGCGCGATCCACCAACTTGCGGGACTCAAGCTGATCCTCAAGTAAGTCGCGTTGGTCGACGATGTTTTTCAGGTCGGTAAAACGTCCAATAGCCATTTCAATATTCGGCACCAGATCACTCTTTTGAAATGGCTTCACAACATATGCGTGTACGCCCGCGTCGCGAGCCTGTTCAACTACATCGCGGCCGCTGAATGCAGTCAGCAACAAGATCGCACAGACGGGATTGCCTTTCAGTTCCTTCGCCACAGCCACGCCATCCATGCCGGGCATCTTGATGTCCAGAATCGCGATGTCGGGTTCAAGTGAACGAATCATTTCAAGTGCGGAATCTCCGCGACCGGTTTCACCTACGACTTCATAACCCTCTTCTTCGAGGATTTCTTTCAAGTCAAGACGGATGATCGCTTCATCCTCGGCAATGACGACTCGGGTCTTGGTCACGCGACCATTCTCTCAGTCGTTCACCGTGAATGCAGACAACCGATCCAAGAGTTCGTCCTGGCGAGCTTCGAGTTCTTGAATGTCAGAACAAATCTGATCCCGTGATTTCCCCAGCGCATCAGCATGGCGCTGCACATCTTGATACTCAAACGACGCATACGGGGTTTCAGATACAAGGGCGCGCACCCCCTTTTCATGGGCCTCATCAGCAAAAACAGAAAGTTGTTCCTCGGTGATAACCAATTCCTCACGGAGTTTGCGCAGGCGCGTAGAGACATCCCTCAATTTGCGCTCTAACAATCTGCGTCCCACGTGCCCAAGGTGGGATTCGAACCCACACGCCCTCTCGGACAGCGGATTTTGAGTCCGCCGCGTCTGCCGTTCCGCCACTTGGGCTGGATTGACAACCCTACAGCACGAGCTACTTTTTGCCCCTTTTCGTTACCAACGGGTACAACGTTTTGCCTGTTTCGAGGGGTCTAAGGTTTTCACGATGCTCGCTTTTACCTTCCCCGGACAGGGCTCACAGCGCCCCGGGATGGGTCGCCCATGGGTTGACCATGAGAGTTGGGAAATTGTCACCGAGGCGTCCGACCTACTTGGCCGCGACGTGGGCGCCCTCCTTTTGGATGCCGACGCCGAGGAGTTGCGTGACACTCGAAATGCCCAATTAACCACCTACGTTTCCAGCCTCATGGTGCTCGATGCGGTTGAACGCATGGGTATCGAACCCGATGTTTGTGCCGGGCACAGCCTTGGCGAGTACACCGCATTGAAACGACAAGGAGTGCGAAACCTAAAGCGCTATTTGTTAGGTCAAGTTGCTCTTTTATATCTG
>CAIYHK010000100.1 GCA_903925985.1 uncultured Actinomycetes bacterium | reverse complement strand
CGCCAGGTCTTTGAACTCCTATTTGTGCATATTT
This sequence comes from uncultured Actinomycetes bacterium, assembly GCA_903925985.1. Lineage (GTDB taxonomy): Bacteria > Actinomycetota > Acidimicrobiia > Acidimicrobiales > Ilumatobacteraceae > CAIYHK01. Next base: position 6,400 of record CAIYHK010000100.1, on the reverse strand, counting down.
CTGATGTCTCAACAATTGAATTCACATCGTTGTGCATTGGCGCGAATGAAGTGGATGCATCGCCGTGATTGAACTCGATCAGCAACGCAAACGAGCACGATTCAGAGCACGAAAAATCACGCTGGCAAAGTCGTCTGGAAGGTCGGAGTGTGCGGAAATGCTTGAAATTGTCATTTGCGCCTAGTCAGATAGAGGACGGATTAACACTCCGATTCATCCAAGGAGGAAGAAGAATAATGACCAAAGCAGAGCTCATAGAAGCGGTTGCGAATGAAGCTGGTGTTACCAAGGCTGATGCCGAGCGCACTATCGGAGCATTTTTCGATCTGGTCGTGAAGACCACATCGAAGGGTGACAAGGTGGCTTGGCCAGGTTTTGGATCATTCAGTACCACGAAGCGTAAGGCTCGTACTGGCCGCAACCCGCAGACGGGTGCGACGGTCAACGTTCCTGCTTCCACCGCAATGAAGTTCAGCGCGAGCAGCACGCTCAAAGCTGTACTCAACAACAAGTAACTCTTTACACCTAGGAGGAAAGAGAAATGGCAGCTAAAAAAGCAGCAGCAAAGAAGAGCCCAGCCAAGCGCAAGCCAGCCAAAAAGGCTGCAGCGAAGAAGGCACCTGCAAAGAAGAAGGCAGCTAAGAAAGCTCCTGCAAAGAAGAAGGCAGCTAAGAAAGCTCCCGCAAAGAAGAAAGCCGCTAAAAAGGCTGCTCCTGCAAAGAAGGCAGCAAAGCGTCGTACTTCCAAGAAGCGCGCAGCTAAGAAGTAGCAAGCCCAACCCGAAAGGGTCGGAGTGTTTGAGAACGGGAGGCCTTCGGGCCTCCCGTTTGAATTTCCAGGAGAGTTCGAACTGCGCTCAGAGATCGCTAATGCGCGAGAACACCTCAGCCGCGCCAAAACCTTGCGGTTCCCCGAGTTCGCTCAGGCGGCCACGAATGCGATTACGGAAACCATCAAGGGTCGTTGTTTCGGCCCCCGGGGCAACCTTCATCGTTGACTCAAACTGACTGGCATGAGCCTCTAGCGCGCGAAGCTTGACTTCCACCCAATTGGTCACATCTTCAACGTGATGAACGACCTGCGCCTCCCACATGAGCAGAGTCTGTGGCCGGTGGTGGGCGATCCCAAGATCTTTCAAGAAATGTGGGTCACGCGCGGCCACTACCGCGTCACACACGGCCTGTCCCGCATTGCGGTGATCGGGATGGAGTCGGTACTGCTTCCATGGATCATGCGTGAGAACAACATCTGGTTTGATAATCCGAATCAACCGAACAATCTGTCGTTGGAGTTCGCGCGAGTTCTCAAGTTCCCCGTCAACATGCCCCAAAAAGTGAACCCGATCTGTTCGCGTAACTCCACTTAGCAAAGTTGCGGCTTCAATTTGTTCGCGTTGACGCGTGATGATCAATGCGTCAATGTCAGCGTCGGCATCCCAGGTGCCCTTCGAGCCGTCTGTGCAGATGACATGGTGAATCTCGGTTCCTGTGGCTGCCCACTTTGCAAGAGTGGCACCACAGCCAAATTCAATGTCATCGGGGTGTGCCCCTATCGCCAGCGCAATGCGTGGTGGCTGCAAGTTGGTGCTGGCCGACGACTTTTGCCCCGAGGATGGTTGGCCCGGCTCGTTATTCATGTGGGTTCTCGGAACTCAAAAGGCAGAATCGCACGAACACTCGGGATCATTAAGTCATCCGCGGTGTCAATGTCTATGGAAAGCAAAGAGTCATCCACCACGTGGAGCATTACATCGGATGTGTCAGCGATTGACTCGGCAATCTCTGCGTGTCGCGCGAAAGATCCCGGGCCATACATGAACTCAAATTCAGATGCGACTGAAGCAGGCATCGCAATGACATTCGTGCCATTGAAGTCCAGATCAGGAACAAGAGTGATGAATTCAACACATCGCTCGTGCGCGAGTTCGGGTAACTCTTCAGGATGGGCAAGATCGGCATGGGCAATAACGATCATGTCAATGTCTCGCCTTAGTGCCTCTTCGACACCTGAAGTTGCCGCTGCGTCCAGGCCGGGCTCTAGTGGGACCACAAATGAGATCTTGTTGTCGTGACACCACTGCTGTACGTCTGTGTCTTCACACACGACTAGCACTTCATGATCGATATCGGCGCCAACGAATGCCTTGACGGTGCGTTCGGCACTCCAGCGCGCAAGCTGATCGCGTTCGGTGATCGACAAAACATCTTCAAGTCGCGCTTTGGCACTCGAAAATGATTTGATCGGCACAATCAGAGCCACTCGCATGGGTAGAGCCTACGCTTGGCGTGTGGTTTCAGGCCCTGCCGAGAACGGTCGATTGCGCGTCGGAGTGGTCGGCGCAGGCTCTTGGGGAACAACAGCGGCAATGGTCTGTGCGGGGGTGGCTGATGCGCCAGCACCAAGCCTGTGGGCGCGCTCAACGGATGTGGTGCAGGAGATCAACACTCGGCACACGAATTCGAAGTACTTGGCTGGCGCGGTGCTCCCGGCATCTATCCATGCCACTGCAGATATCGCCGAATTAGTTGCAGCCAGTGACCTCATTGTTATGGCGGTTCCATCGCAGGGCTTTCGCGGCATTCTGGAAATGGTTGCCGCTGCCGGTGCAAGACACCGAAATTCGCCTCAAAGCCCGTTGTAAGCCTCGCCAAGGGCCTGGAAAGCGCAACCCGCGCAAGAATGAGTGAAGTTGCTGCATCTGTGTGTCCCGCCAATCCATTTGCTGTGCTCACTGGTCCAAACCTTGCTGGCGAGATCATCGTTGGGCAACCCACAGCAAGTGTCGTAGCAGCAGCCAATGAGCAGGTTGCTCTGGCGGTGCAATCCGCATTCAACGCGCCACGTTTTCGGGTTTACATCAACGACGATGTTGTTGGGTGCGAAGTAGCAGGTGTTGTCAAAAACGTGATCGCTTTGGCGGTCGGTGTCGCCGAGGGCTTTGGACTCGGTCACAACAGTCGTGCCACGCTGATCACTCGAGGTCTTGCCGAGATGACCCGACTCGGAGTTGCTCTCGGCGGGCAACCAGAGACCTTCGCTGGCCTCGCTGGCATGGGAGATTTAATCGCAACGTGTTCCTCGGCGCAGAGTCGTAACAATTCAGTAGGTCGTCGGCTCGGAAGTGGCGAATCATTGGCTGAAATTGTCGCTTCGATGTCAATGGTGGCCGAAGGAGTAAAGAGCGCGGTGTCTGTTCTTGAACTTGCGCAACTGAACGGCGTATCAATGCCAATTGTTGAACAGGTTGTGAATATCTGCGAGAACGAAGCGAGTGTCACAGATGTGATGATGGCGTTGCTCGGACGCTCTGTGGGAAGTGAGTGAAATGAACAACACCAATTCGCGATACAAGATCGGTATACGGGGCTCTGGCGCCATGGCCGAAGTTGATAATGCCGGACTCATTCATTTTGGAAACTCAAAACTCTTGCGTTGGGTAATTGCTGGTGATGATCGTTGGTATGACCCGAGCGCGGATGCGAGTGTGCGCCAAACCACCCGCGACGGGTTCCCGATCGTGGTCACAAAGATGCGTGTGCCAACTGGCGATGTCACAACTCTTGCCTACTGTGTTGCCGACCACGGTGGTGTTGTTGTTTTTGAAGTTCGCAATGAATCGACACTTCCGTTCGCAGTCGTTTTATCGGACCCAGCGTGGCGCACCGTGCGCAATCCAGTACCGATGCACGATGAAATCACGCAGGCAAAGATGCTCGCCCATGTGGGATTTCCCACAGATGCTGTAATCCATCCAATCGGCCACCAAGCGAGCTTGCGGTTTGTTTATGGCGCAGCGGGCTTGCTCTCACGCGAGCAGATTGAGTCCCTGCCAACGGTTGATCAAGTTGCTTCGGGGTGGGAAAAAGCACTCAGTGGTGCGACCCGATACAACTTGCCTGACCACGGAATAGTGAAAGAGGCGAACTCAATTCGGGCTGCGCTACTTATGGGTGTTGCCGAGCAAAACGACATAGCGGATCAGGTTGTGGCGACCACAGAGTCAATTCGTCTTGGTGAAAAACTCAACGATGTTGAGCTCAATGATTACGTAGCTGGAATTGAAGAGTTGTTGAAGGGCAAGCAACGCGCTGGGCTGTTGCGCTCGTTGCTGCGACGCAGCAAGACAACCGAAGCAGCCCCGTGGTATGTCGATGCAGTGTTGTCGGGGGCAACATTTGCGCTCCACAAACTGGCTCAACACACGGCGGCTTCGGATGTGAGGCTCGCGCGTGCTGAACTCAGCACGAACACTCGATTCACAGAGGTCCCACCGCCTGGTGATTTCTACGCACTATCGCCGATGAAGCGTTTGTTGCGCGTTGACTGTGAGTTTGCACGCACCCGATTTAAACACTCGCAATCTGGGGTCGATGTTCTTCCGTTGCTAACTGCTACACGCCTTGGTGATCCAAGTGAAAATTGGCTTGGGGTCAACTTTGAGGTTCACGGGCTAAGCGCGGGAAGCGGAACGGTCGGTTACGCGGTGCGCTGGCACGGTGAACGAGCCGCGGTGTTATGGGAAGCCTCTGACACCTCAGTGTTGCCTGTGACATCTATGGCGAATGACCCAACATGGAGTGGAAACGAACTGAGTGGAGAGGTGCTGCTGGCATCGCCAAGCGAGCACCAATGAGATGAATGGTCCGAGTCGCGATCTGGAGCAAATGCTCTACGGTGATGGCTTCCATTCAGTAGTCGGAATCGATGAAGTGGGAAAGGGTGCTTGGGCTGGGCCATTAGTTGTGTGTGCGGCGCTAATTCCCGTCGTGCCACCCAATGACGGCGATCCTGAGGGTGTACGTGATTCAAAAAAGATCACAGAGAAAAAACGTGAGGCGATGTTTGATGCCGTCGCTGCGTGGGCAACGTCGTGGGCACTTGGCGTGGTCTCTAGTTCGGAGTGTGACGAACTTGGAATGTCGCGCGCCCAGAAGGTGGCAACCAAGCGTGCGATTGATGGCCTAGACCTTGGGCCCGGCGGTATTCGTCGCACTGCAGCGATCGCTGATGGCAAGTGGAACTTTGTCTCGCCGTTGCTACCCAGAGTGGAAATGCGCGTGAAGGCCGACGACATGTCCCTATCGGTGGCTGCTGCATCAATCTTGGCCAAGGTTTCACGGGATCGCATGATGCGCGACTACGCCGCCACTTACCCCGGTTACGCATTTGATACCAACAAGGGTTACCCGTGTGCGAAACAACGGGCGAAGTTGATTGAGTCTGGACTATGCGACATTCATCGCAAGTCGTGGAACTTCATGGAAAAACTAACTGGAGAGTCAGCAACGCCTGGATTGTTTGACTAACTCGCGTTTTACTGCAATGAGTGAGGCTATTTCTGCGTGCCGACTTTGAGATCGCGGAACGGCGAGTTGGAGTCAATGCCAGGCTCTTTTGGCAGGCCAAGCACGCGCTCACCCACGATGTTGCGCATGACCTCATCGGTGCCACCAGCAATACGCAGACCCGGAGCATTCAGCACCATGGTTGACCACGCATAGGTGCCCCATTCGCCGGTGTCGGCTTGCAGCTTTGGACCAAGAACATGAGTGAGAAAGTTCACCACACGGGCTTGGTTCATTGTGAGTGCCATTTTCGCGGTGGACATTTCCGGCCCAGGCATCTGTCCGGCACGGAGGCGCGCAAGTGCGCGAGCAGAGTTGAGTCCAGCGACTCGGTAGTGCATCACAATGCTTGCGAGTTCGTTGCGGATCAGCGGATCTTTGTCGAGTCCGAAGTGGCGAACCATCGCGATCAACTTTTCGAACATGTCGCTGTCGCTGTGGTTATTCGCGCCGATTGCTGAGCGCTCGTTCATGAGTGTGGTGAGCGCAACGTTCCAGCCGTTGTTCACATCACCGAGGCGGTGGTCATCTTTCACGCGGAGTTCGTTGATGAACACCTCGTTGAATCCAGCAGCACCACTCATTTGCTTGAGTGCACGGATTTCTACAGCTGGGTCATTCATGTCAATGATGAAACCAGTGAGACCCTTGTGCTTGGGAAGATCAACATCGGTGCGGCAAATGATTTCACCGACATCGGAATAGTGGGCTCCAGAGGTCCACACTTTCTGGCCCGTGATAACCCATTCGTCGCCATCACGGATCGCTTTGGTCTGCAGTGATGCGAGGTCTGATCCTGCACCTGGCTCAGAGAACAACTGTGCGCCGATGATCTCACCACGCCAGAGTTTCTTCAGGTAGAGATCTTTTGCGTGATCCGATGCGTGGGCGAGGATCGTTGGTGCCACCATTCCAAGGCCGATGTTGAAGCAGAACTGTGATGGAAGGTCATATTCGGATTCCAATGCGCTGAACGCACGATCGTGGCTGGCGGGAAGATTTGCTCCACCGAATTCAGTTGGGCCATTGATCCAGCCAAAGCCGGCATCAAATTT
>CAIYHK010000099.1 GCA_903925985.1 uncultured Actinomycetes bacterium | reverse complement strand
TCCTGAGATTTAAGAAGCGCGATGACCGCCTGAAGGTCGTCGCGCTTCTTGCCTGTTACGCGTACTTGATCACCTTGGGTCTGACTGCTGATTCCCTTCGGGCCTTTTTCCTTGATCAGCTTGTTGATCTCGCGCGCTTTGTCAGAGCTGATTCCCACTTGCACGGTCACAACTTGGCGCACTGATTCACCGGTGGCTTGCTCGACCTTGCCCCACTCGATGCCCTTTAGCGAAAGGCCACGCTTGACAAACTTTTCCTCGAGCAGCACCTTGAGTGCTCGCAGGCGATCCTCGCTTGAGGTGCGCAATGTGAGTACGAGTTCTTTTTGTTCAATCGAGGAATCGGTGTTCTTGAAGTCGAACCGGTTATCCAATTCGCGTTGGGCTTGGTCTACTGCGTTGCGCAGTTCTTGGCGATCAACCTCGGAAACAACATCAAAACTTGGCATGCGGACAGGATAGTTGCGGGCCCATGAATCGGGATTCCACTCAGGCGGGTGGTCGGGCTAGCGTTGGAGGTCTCGGGTCGGTACCCAAGTGGCCAAAGGGAGCAGACTGTAAATCTGCCGGCGTAGCCTTCGTAGGTTCAAATCCTTCCCGGCCCACACGAGACGAGACGGCTGGTCGTTATGACCAGCCGTTTTGCGTTCCCGGGGGGTTTCACGGGCAGTTCGCATGTTGGAAACGATCTGGAAACACTGGTCGTGTTGACTCTTTTTGATTATTAGTTGTCCTTCGTGGACGTATTCAAAAAGGGGTAAACGTGGATTCAGGAAGCCTTGCATGGGTGCTGATATCAGCGGCACTCGTACTTTTCATGATTCCTGGCCTGGCGCTGTTTTACGGCGGCATGGACCGGAGTCGTCATGTACTGAACATGCTGATGATGAATCTCTACTGCGCGCTCGTCGTGCCGATCGTGTGGGTGGTGGTCGGTTTTTCACTGGCTTCCGGAAGCAACGACTGGATCGGTAACTTCGATTTCGCATTCTTAAAAGACATCGGCATTGAAGACGGTGGTGGACAAATCGCAACCATCGCGTTCCTCGGAATGTTCGCAGCGATTACGCCAGCACTGATCTCAGGAGCCGTGGCTGACCGTATGAAGTTCTCCGCATGGGCGATTTTCGTTCCACTGTGGTCGCTTCTGGTCTATGTGCCTGTCTTCAAGTGGGTCTATGGCGGATGGCTCGGCGACCGTGGTTCGCTTGACTTCGCTGGTGGAACCGCAATTCACGTGAACGCTGGTATCGCAGCACTCGCAGCAGTGTTGGTGCTCGGCAAGCGCAAGGGCTGGCCACGTGAGGCAATGCCGCCTCACTCGATGCCACTCGTGATTATCGGCACCGGCATCCTTTGGTTCGGCTGGTTCGGCTTCAACGCCGGGTCCGCTCTTGCCGCAAACGGCCAGGCTGCACAGGCATTCATGAACACATTCCTCGCAGCTGCTGCTGCAGGTTTGGCATGGATCGTGGTCGAGTGGTTGCGTGATGGTCATCCGACCACGCTCGGTGCTGCATCAGGCATCGTGGCTGGCTTGGTGGCAGTAACCCCAGCTGCGGGATACGTATCAGGAATGGCACCGATCTTCATCGGCCTCATTGCAGGTGTCGTGTGCTGCTATGCCGTACGCATCAAGTTCAAGCTCGGCTTTGACGACGCACTCGATGTTGTTGGAGTTCACTTTGTTGGCGGTCTCGTTGGCTCGCTAACGATTGGCTTTTTCGCCAATCCTGAATTCTTCGCAGGTGAATTCCACGCAGGAATTTTCTACGACGGAGGTTGGGGATTGCTCGGTGAACAAGCTCTTGCAAACCTTGCTGCAATCGTGTGGTCATTCGTCATCACCGGTGTGTTGATGCTTGGCCTCAAGAAGACAATTGGAATCCGCGTTAGCGATCAAGCCGAGGCCGAGGGTCTCGACGTGACCGAGCACGCAGAAACCGCGTACCACTGATTCGACTATTCGTAAAAGGGAAACAAACATGAAACTCATAACGGCAGTCATCAAACCGTTCAAGCTCGACGACGCGAAAGAAGCAGTCGTGGCAGCCGGCGCCAAAGGCATCACAGTTAGTGAAGTGCGTGGCTTTGGTCGCCAAGGTGGTCACACTGAGACATATCGCGGAGCCGAATATCGGATTGATTTCATCCCCAAAGTGAAACTCGAACTGTTGGTCGATGACGAAGCAGTAGACACTGTTGTCTCTGCTCTCGCATCAGCGGTCAGCACCGGCAAGATCGGCGACGGAAAGATCTGGGTGACTTCGGTTGACCAGGTAGTCCGCATCCGCACCGGCGAGCGCGGACCCGACGCGCTCTAAGAGTTAATTACAAAATCAGCTGCATCAACACAACGTCGATCCAGCGACCAAACTTCCGAGCGACCTCGCGCTCCACTCCCACGGTTTCAAAGCCGAGCTTGGTGTGGAGTGCGAGGCTCGCTTCTGTAGTGGCTTCAATACGTGCAAGGACCGAGTGAAATCCGTGGCTGCGAGCGGTGTCGAGCAGGTGACTGAGAAGCACTTTGCCGATTCCCTGGCCAGTGCGGTCACGCCGTATATAGATGGAGTCCTCAACTGAGGTGTTGTAGGCGGGTCGGTCCTTGTAAGGGGAGAGGGCTCCCCAGCCGATGACCTCGCCGGTTTCTGAATCGCAGGCCACAATCGTGGCAAAGGCCCCGGTGCGGGTGAGGATGTAGCTGCGTTGTTCCTCGACCGATCGAGGCACAAGATCCATAGTCACAACGGTGTTCTCGACCTCATGGTTATAAATCTCAGCAATTGCAGGGGCGTCGGCGGCAGTGGCTGGCCGGAGGGCAATTGCAGGCATGGCTCAAAACTAGTCCTTGGCCCTTTTTGTCGGCCTAGAAGTTAGAGCCCCTCACTGGCTAGGCTTGACCCTTGTCCCTATAGGACCTCTATAGGTGCGCGCCCTCTTAGCTCAGTCGGCAGAGCGTTTCCATGGTAAGGAAAAGGTCGTGGGTTCGATTCCCACAGAGGGCTCCGCCATTTGGCAGGAGCAATCCCGTCACGTGGTGACCAGACCCTACAACCCTGGCGGTGTAGCTCAGTTGGTCAGAGCATCCGGCTCATAATCGGAAGGTCATCGGTTCGATCCCGATCACCGCTACGAAGTCATTAACAACAAGAAAGCACTAGGAGAAGAACTCCCAATGAGCAAGGCAAAGTTTGAGCGCACTAAGCCGCATGTGAATATCGGCACGATGGGTCATATTGACCATGGTAAGACGACGTTGACTGCTGCGATTTCCAAGACGTTGGCGGATCGTGGGTTGGCTGTTTACACGCCTTTTGATCAGATTGATAAGGCTCCTGAGGAGAAGGCTCGTGGT
>CAIYHK010000098.1 GCA_903925985.1 uncultured Actinomycetes bacterium | reverse complement strand
GTCGACTATCCAATGCGCCACGAAACTCTGGAATTGTTGATTCGCTTTGGCTTTGACCCACGTCATGTAGGTGCACAGAGGGTATGACATGAGACCGATTGCACTGTTGCTATGTGGGTTATCGGTCGGAGTTGGGCTCTTGTTTGTTGTATCAAATTTGCGGCAACTACCAACTCCATCAATAGTCAGGCCGATTCGTCGTGCGACAAATGCGTCAACTACTCAGACACTGTGGCTTGTTGGCGTCGGCGTGGGAATTCTCGGTTTTGTAGTAACTGGGTGGATTGCAGTGGCTTTTGCTTGCCTACTGGGGCTGCGATACTTGCCTTCCACGTTGGTCCACCAGAAAAATCGCCGAACAGTGGAAGCCAAGACGGTTGCGTTAGCAACGTGGTTGGAGCAGCTTCGTGACACCGTTGCCGTCTCGTCTGGTCTTGAGCAGGCATTAGTAGCAACTTCGGCAGTAGGGCCAGAAGCGATAGCTCCCGAACTGCAGCGTTTGAGCGCGCGACTCGCATACCAAGATCCAGTGATGTCCTTGAGGCTGTTCGCTGACGAGTTGGACACTTCCCTAGGAGATTTTCTAGTTAGTGCACTCACAATGGCCATACGCCATCAGGCAAGAGATCTGAGCGGTCTCTTAACGCAACTTGCTGAGTCTGCACATGAGCAACATCGAGCATCTGTTCGTGTATGGGTCGGGCGAGCACGTACAAGAAGTTCTGTGCGAATCATTGTGTCTGCCGTAGTCATCTTTGTCCTTGGATTACTGGTCTTGAATTACCAGTACTTACAGCCCTACAGCACAGGCGAAGGCCAAGTCGTGCTTGTCGGAGTTGTGTGCATTTTTGCTTTTGCATTTATTCAGCTGCAGAGACTTGCCGATTCGGATCATGAACACCGTTTTGTATCTTCAACCATGCAGGTGAGCTCATGATTGCGTGGCTGCGCTCAAGCAAGGCAGATCTGGAGATTTGTGGCAGCACCAAACAGCAACTTGCCAGGCAGCAGGTGCTATGGATCAGTGGAACGTTTACATCGTCGATCTTTCTCATACTGAGTCTCTACTCAGTCGGAATCCCATTGGGAGGCATCGGTAGTTTCATTGTGCTGGCAACAGCAGTGGGCTTAGGCATTTCCGTTCCGTTGCGTCTCGTTCGCACACGGGCCACAAAGCGACGAATGGAGTTCGGAATCTCCTTCTCCGCCTTCCTTGGATTGGTAAATGTGATGTTGGCCGGTGGGGCTGGAATTGAGACGGCATTGGTGGCAGCGAGCCGCGCAGGGGATGACTGGGTGTTTTATGAACTGGAACGCGTGCTGGCCACTGCCCGGAGTACCCGACAATCACCATGGCTACTGCTGAGTGAGTTAGGCACACGCCTTGATGTTCCCGAAGCAATTGAAGTTTCTGCGAGTCTTCAACTCGCAGGCGAGCAAGGGTCCCGAATTCGGGCGTCTCTTGCAACTAAGGCCTCAACAATTCAGATGAGGCAACTCGCGCTGGCCGAGGCCAGCGCGCAATCGGCAACTGAGCAAATGGGAGTCCCGACGGTACTCCTATTTGTTGGCTTCATCGTCCTGCTTGGTTATCCGGCCCTGAGCGCAGTGGTTGGGGCTTGGTAGGCATGCGAACAATCAAAAAGGAGAGTTATGAAAAATCATCTTGAGTATTACTGGATTCGCTTTACGGCTGCACGCGAACGAGATCGTGAACGCGGTGAGGTCAGCGCTACAACTGTGGTGATGGCAGCGGCCCTTATCGCACTCGCAATTGCTGTCGGGGCAGTGATTACGACCCGCGTACGAAACAAGGCCAACACAATCAATCTTGGATGAAACACAACCTGTCTGAAGAAGGTGAGACGGTAACCCAGACTGTCTTGGCCGTACCCGTATTGTTGACAATTTTGTTACTGGCGATACAAGTCACCGTTAACTATCACGCGGGAAACGTCGCCAACACCTCGGCCATTCAGGCAGCACGTGCTGTTGCAGCAGTTGGCGCAACATCTGAGCGCGCCGGTCAAGTAGCGCAATCAGTGGTCCAGCAACTTGATGCGCAACTCATAGGCACCGTGGTGGTGGAGCAACGTGATGGACAGGTGATCGTGAAAGTGAACATACGCACACCACAGATATTCCCCGGGCTTGGTGGGTCGGTTACTCGCGAAGTTGAAATCCCAAAGGAACGCTTCATCTCGGAATTGGAGCGACTCAGTGGCTTCAGATGATTCTGGTAGTTCAACTGTTGAGCTTGTCCTAATCACACCGGTTTTGGTTGGGCTACTTCTCTTTTTGATTTTCGTGGCACAGGGTTCTCATCTGGCTTCTAGTGTCAAACACGCTGCAGACTCAGGTGCCCGTGCGGGTTCAATGGTCAGCTTGAGTCGTGCACCGGCCGAAGCCAGAAAGGTTGCATTGCGTGATCTAGCAGCTGCGGCAACGGACTGTTCACAGATTGATGTGCAATCGCGTATCGAGACACTCGGGCGCACCCGCACCATCAGGGTCAAAGTCAGTTGTGAAGTGTCCAACCGCGATTACTTGGGATTATCGATAATGCAAAGAACTGTCGTGGCTGAGTCAACCGAGGTATTTGATGTCTACCGTGCGGACTGAACGCGGAAGCGTCGTGGCCTTTGTGGTGGTCATTGCAATGATCTTTGTGTTTTGTGCCGGTCTAGTTGTGGACGGTGCGCGTATGGTCGGCGCAAAGTCACGAGCAATTGATCATGCTGGAAATGCCGCACGTCTTGGGGCACAGGAATTCCTGAGCATTCGCAGCGGTACTAGTGAACTTCATCGAAGTCGAGCAGTCGCCGCCGCCAAGCGCTATCTAAGTCGATACGGCGTGACGGGTGTTGTGAAATGTGATGGTCAATCAGTCACGGTCACAGTCGAATCAAGAGTCCAGATGACTATCCTCGCATCACTTGGAATTCGCACAAAGAAAATCACTGCAACACAGACTGCCAGCCCGGTGGATGGACAATGATCAAGGCAGTTGTGCGCTTGGTACTCGTGGCTGGTGCATCGGCACTGGCCGCGTGGGTTGTGCTCAACTTCAGAAACAGCGATGTCTCCATTGGCCTTCCTTATTCAGTCGATGAATCTGTTCGGGTTGGCATTACGGTCGTGGTGCTCTTCACCGTGACATGGTGGTTGTTGGCAACTCTGTTACAGCTCTTTGTTTCAATGTCTCTGATCTCAGTGGATCGTGCTGGACGAATCGTGCGCGCGGTGCTTTGGATCGCTTCTCCTCTTGTGGTTCATCAAGCCACCACTACCAATGCGATCGCCTCGTCTAATGGCGTACAAGGAAGCGTTAACACGAGGCCCCATCAAGCAGATGTTCCCAATTTGATCACAGCTACATTTTCGGTCGCTGCAGTTCGTGCTGCCATCGAGGTGATTGACTCACGCCGAAGACACGTACTTCGTACTGGACATCTGATTGGCCATTCGGTGGAGCCGAGACCCGATGAGGTGTTCATTGAATCTCAACTCCGCCGGGCTGGGCAGTTATCCACAACTGATGACCTCACAATCTGTGAACTAAACGCGGACCTCATCCAGAAAGCTGAACAACTGGAAGTGATGCGACTCGTAAAAGTCAATGAAGAGGCATTAGATACTCGGACTCAATGCGAACCCAAGTTCCTTGTCCGCTTGATGGGACCTGTTGAAGTAGTCGATCTGACGGGAAATGTTGTGGTGTTCAATCGTGCAAAGTCTGTTGAGTTGCTGGCATGGATTACGGAGCACCGCTCAGCGCCTCGACGCTCACTTGCAAGATCAGCGATGTGGGATGCCGGTGTTCAGGATGCCACGTTTCACAATGTGGTGTCGGAAGTGCGGCGTGGCCTTAATGCGGCATCGCAGGATGAGTCGCACTGGATTTCTAGGTCTCACGATGATCATCTTGAATTATGTGATCACGTGCAGAGTGATGCGGAGCTTCTTCGCAGGGCGCTAAGTGCCTTTAGGTTGTCACCTACGAGAGACAATCTTGTCGAATTACGCCGCGTTCTTTCGCTAGTTCGAGGTTTGCCGTTCGCGGGGACCAACTATCTTTGGCCCGATACCGAAGGCATTACAACAAACATTGTGATTCTGATTCTGGAAACCGCGGAACTACTCGCCAAAAACGCCCTCGAGGCAAGGGAAATCTCCGATGTATTTTGGGCAACGGGTCAGGGTCTACGTGTGGTGCAGGGCCATGAGGGCCTGGTCGCCTTACGCATGCGAGCTCATGCAGTAAATCAGAGCAAGGCTGGTGTTGAATCAGAATGGCGTTCGTATTTGCGAGCCGTCGAGGCCGACTCATGGTCAAGTGGCAAGCCGAATCCGATATTGGTTGATCTTCACCGATCTTTACTTTCCAACTAATTCAACCCAGCGTGAGCGAGTGCTTCACTAAGAGTGCCTACTCGCATCACTGACAAACCTTCAGTCTTCGCTGGCGCAGAAGCTGGAACGAT
>CAIYHK010000097.1 GCA_903925985.1 uncultured Actinomycetes bacterium | reverse complement strand
GGAACCGCCACACTGATGGTTCTAGGTGAAAGATGTACTCGGGCATGTGGCTTTTGCTTGGTCGATACACGTAAGCCCGAACTACCTGCAGATGACGAACCGCAACGCGTAGCCGAGGCGGTTATGAGGAAGAATCTCGCTCACGTGGTGCTCACAATGGTCGCCCGCGATGATCTTGCAGATGACGGTATGGAGCACATGGCGCGTTGTGTGGAGGCTGTGCGCGCAGTTAGACCCGATACTCGGGTCGAAACGCTGATTTCGGATTGCCGCGGCTCGTCTTCGCTGGACGTTTTGACTGCGGTGCGACCCGATGTGCTCAATCACAACATCGAAACCGTGCCTCGGCTACAGCGCGCAGTTAGGCCATCGGCTGGCTATGCGCGGAGCCTCTCGGTTTTAGCGCGCTCGAAAAAGGCTGGGCTGGTCACCAAGTCAGGCATCATTGTCGGCATGGGTGAAACCGACGAAGAGGTCTATGGCGTACTTGCAGACCTTGCTGGGATTGGTGTGGACATCGTGACGATCGGCCAATACCTGCGTCCCACTAGCAACCATCTTCCGGTTCACCGCTGGGTTGAACCCAACGTGTTTGATGCCTACGCCGCTTTGGGTCACGAGCTTGGAATTGCTCACGTCGAATCCTCTCCACTCACGCGCAGTAGCTATCACGCCCGCGAAGCCGCCGAAGCTGCCAAGCCCGTCGCAGTCTCAATCGGAGGTCGCAGCTGATGGCTTTTGCAATTGACGCCAGGGTCGCAAACTCAAGACTTGACCGTTGTCGTGAGATCATGGCGCGTCGCGGTGTCGATGTCTTGCTGTTGTCAGTGGGTCATGACCTGCCGTATCTAGTTGGTTATCACGCGATGCCTCTTGAGCGCCTCACGATGCTCGTTGTGCCACGAGATGCAGACCCCGTGCTCGTGATTCCTCGACTCGAAGCACCACGTGTGCATGAATTACCCGGTGTTTTTTCGCTTCATGCGTGGGGTGAAACCGAAGACCCAGTTGGTGCGGTGGCGTCACTGGTACGTGACGCCAATGTTGCTGCCGTGGGGGATCAGATGTGGTCTCGCTTTCTGGTTGAACTCATTAACCATTCGCCACACCTTCGCTATACGAGGGCCAATGACATCGTTGGTGAACTACGGATGCGTAAAGACGCAACGGAAATCGCAGCACTCACAGCCGCTGGCCAAGCGATAGATCGGGTGGCGCGACAACTTCATTCCGGAGAGATTCCGCTCATTGGTCGCACAGAGGCGGCGGTTTCGGCGGACATGTCGGCGCGAATTATCGCCGAGGGTCACGACAAAGTGAATTTTGCGATCGTCGCTGCTGGTGAGAATGCGGCAAGCCCACATCATCACCCAGGAAGCCGTGTTATTCGTGAAGGCGAAATCGTTCTGTGTGATTTCGGTGGAACAATGAACGGCTACTGCTCAGATACAACCAGATGCGTATTCACCGGCACTCCGTCGCAGGAGGTTGCCGAAGCATATGCAGTGTTGAAAGCAGCAGAAGCGGCTGGTGTGCAGGCTGGAGTAATTGGGCGGAGTTGTGAATCTGTTGACCAAGCAGCGCGTTCGATTATCGAAGCAGCGGGTTTTGGTGAGTACTTCGTTCACCGCACTGGTCACGGCATCGGCATGGAAGAGCACGAAGATCCTTACATGGTTGCTGGAAACGCACTTCCTATCGAAGCCGGATTTGCTTTCAGTGTGGAGCCAGGTATTTACGTACCCGGCAAGTGGGGCATGCGACTCGAAGACATCGTGGTTGCCACCAATGATGGACCCGTGTCGATGAACAACGAGTCTCATGACCTCGTGACGGTCGTCGCTTAGCAAATTTCGGCATTTGTCAACTACCGTCAATTAGGTGATTCGCCTAGATGCGTCGACCGTCTTGTTGCAGTGGGCAGTCGGTGGTTTGTTTTTCTCTTGGTTCACGATTCGTTCCAATGAGATCGGCAAGGGTTACGCAACCATGTTGCGAATTTCTTTCGCCGTTATTGCTGGTGGTGGTGCCGCTGCGGGTCTTCTACTTGAGCCACAGCTTTTCCGTGATTCGGTGGCAATCGCCGTGGCAGCTGTCGCCGCGGTAGGACTGTTCTATAGACCACGCGGGATTGATCTTGTTGCCGCTTTGATAGGTGTGTCTGGTTTGGTTGTAGCAGCGATTGATGCTGGCGGCAATGAGGTGGTGTCACTTATCCGAATTCTGGTTGGTGCAGCTTTTCTTGGCGCGGTTACCGATGCAATGTTGCTCGGGCACTGGTATCTAGTACAGCCGGGTATGCCGCGAAAACTGCTCAATGATCTGGTGAAGGTAGTGCTTTGGATTCTGCCCTTCGAAGTGGGAGCAATGCTGTTGCCCACGGGAATGGTGAGTGTGCTCAATGGCTCGGTTGACGACGGCTGGGATGGAACCCTCGGCTGGTTTTGGGTGGCATGCGCAATTACTACTGGTGTGCTTACTTTTGTAACCACAAAGGCCCTGAAAGAACGCAGCTATTCAGCGGTAATGGCGGCAACAGGGCTCATGTATCTCGCAATTCTGACTGCGTTCGGCACCGATCTTGTCGCCCGCGCTGTACTTGCTTAGGAGCAACAATGGACTCACGTGAATTTCTCGGTGTTGTGCAGACACATGACCCAAATCGTTGGGAGATTGAAGTCGTACCTCGGCTACAAACCCACGGTGGATTCCTGTGGGGTGGCGCTGGCCTTGCATCAAGTGTCTATGCAATGGAGCAAATGAGTGGACGCCAGCTTGTGTGGGCAACTGCACAGTTTCTCTCGCATGCGCGACCGCCTGAGGTGATGAGCATTGATGTCGACTTATCTGTGGTCGGCCGCACAGTTACCCAAGCACGCACAGTTGGTCATGTCGCGCACAAAGAAATTTTGACCGTGAATGCCGCGTTGGGCGAACGCAACTTTGCGCACTCCGGGCAGTTCGTGACCATGCCAGAGGTCCCACGACCAGAATCGATAACACCTTGGCCACCTGATCGGGATAATAAAAACACGATCAGCGATCGGCTCGATTTGCGGTTCGTGAAGGGTCGGCGCATGACTGACCGCAATGGCGTCATGGATGATGGGCGCACAATCATGTGGGCCAAAGTTCGAGATGTCGTTACCGGAGTCGACTCAGCTTCACTAGCGGTGCTGGCTGATTTTGTACCCATGGGTCTTGGCATGAACATGGGCATCAACGGTGGCGGCACAAGCATCGACAACACGATCCGGATTTACAAACTTGCCCCAACCGAGTGGGTTCTGCTTGATGTCCATTCCCACGGCGTTGCCAGAGGATTTGGTCATGGCATCGTGCACATGTTCGCCGAAGATGGAACACTGTTAGCAACTGCAAGCCAAAGCGTTTTGATGCGCACCTGGGACGACAGTAAGTAGGGGGAGCCATGGGAGAAATCGTGAAGCGTGCCGGTGTCACCATTCCATTGCCGGGTCATCTGCACTCACACAAAGATCGTCTGCATCAGCTCGCTGACGCGGGTTACACGGATTTGTGGTCTGCAGAGTCAGATGGTTCCGATGGGTTCACCCCCCTCGCACTGGCTGCAGCGTGGGAGCCACGGTTACGTCTCGGAACTGCGATCATTCCTGCTTACACACGCGGTCCCGCATGTATGGCGCAATCAGTTGCCTCTATGGCGGATGCGGCTCCAGGCAGATTCGCAATTGGTCTTGGATCATCAAGCAACGTGATTATTGAGAAGTGGAACGACATTCCTTTTGTCGAGCCTTATCGCAAAACGCGAGACATGGTTCGCTTTCTCAAGGATGCTTTCACGGGCGAAAAGATCGTTAAGGAATACGACACTTTCAAAGTCAATGGATTCAGACTTGGAGTGCGCCCAGAGGTAAAGCCTGAAATTCTTGTCGCGGGTTTGCGCGAAGGAATGCTGAAAATGGCTGGTCGCGAGAGTGACGGAGCGATCATCAACTGGTTGTCCCCGGATGATGTCCGAAAAGTTGTCGCTGCTGTCCACGAGGGTTCAGGTGGTGAACCGCGCGAAATCGTTGCCCGACTATTTGTATGCCCGAGTGAAAATGCAGAGGTCGTGCGGGAAGCTGCGAAGTTTTTGATCGCGGCGTATTTGAACGTTGAGGTTTATGCGAAGTTCCACGAATGGCTTGGGCGCGGGCCACGCTTGCAAGGGATGTGGGATGCATGGCAGGCAGGTGACCGCAAAGCGGCTCTCGCGGCAATCCCTGATTCGGTGGTTGATGAACTTGTGGTTCACGGCTCACTTGCGAAGTGCCGTGAGACCATCGAGCGCTATTACGCAAACGGCGTTACAACAACGTCATTGACCATTGTGCCGTTGGATCCGGCCATCAGTTATTGGGACAGCATTATTGGTTTGTCACCGTCCGCGTCTTGAGTTAACGCGCGACGAAGTACTTGGACTTCGGGTGGTGGCAGATGATCGCTGACGTGGTCTGTTCGGGCTGATACTGCCATCCCGTTTCTTCACTAACGACAACGCCGATGCGTCCTGCTTCGAGCAGTTCGGCAACGAGTGCGTTGTCTTCCAGATCGGGGCATGCTGGATATCCCCATGAATATCGACCACCTCGGTATTGCTGTCGGAAGAGTCCAGCAAGCGACGGACCATCTTCGTGCACAAATCCCATTCAGTTCTGATTCGGTGGTGCCAGTATTCGGCCAGTGCCTCGGCCATTTCGACTCCAATGCCATGCAACATCATGTAGTCCTGATAGCGATTCGCGGCGAAGAGTTCGGCGGCTGCTTCGCTAACGGGTGAGCCCATCGTGACAATGTGGAATGCGGCGTAATCAACCTCATCTGATTCGATCGGTCGGAAGAAGTCGGCGATGCAGTAGTAGGGCGCTTCCTGCTGGCGTGGATATGAGAACCGACAACGCTCAGTGGTACGTGAAGTGTCGGTCCACACAACCAAGTCGTTGC